>NZ_CAXAVR010000061.1:0-15595 GCF_963972535.1 uncultured Salegentibacter sp. | reverse complement strand
ATCCCATCTACTCCGCCATACATAATAAACATTACAATAGTGCTTATTAAACTAATAGCGCTTAGGATAAGGCCAATAATAGCAAGAATTTTCCCGGTTTTTACGTTTTGGTACCCGGTGTATAGTTCAGGTTGTGCATTATAGATTTCGGTAGCCCTTTTTGCCATTACAAGTGCAATAATTCCGAAGATAATTCCCAGAATACCGTAACAGCAGCATCCTATAATTGAGAGAATACCGAAAATTAAAATTAAAGTTGAATTTGGTAATTGTTGTCTTTCCATAAAGATTGGTTTATTGGGTTAGGTGTATTAATTGATTCATTTTTATTAAATAGCTAATTAGCATTACCGCCCCGCTCAAAATAATTAGCCCGATTTTTATTTGAAAATCGTATCTAAATTTTACGAAGAGATTCAGGATGAGAAATGCAAGTAAAAATAAAATAGGATAGATAGCCGGAAACATTAAAAATGCCTGGGTAAATTCTGCTCTAAAAACAAGTAATAAAGCGCGTTGACCCCCGCAGCCAAAACAATCTACTCCAAAGAGGCTTTTGTTAAGACAGGGCAACATAAAATCTTCCATAATTAATTTTTAATGCTAATTTTTTTGGTGAATTCCATATTGTTAGAAGAAATTAATTTCAGGACATAAATTGCGTCCTGTAGTCCTGAAGTAGTCAGTGTATAATTTGCACTTCCGCCTGGTAATGTTTTATTATAAATCATTTGTCCGTTAAGGTCGTATAACAAAATTTGCTTTACATCGGTTTCCACCATTTTAATCTCCAACTGCGCTTCTATGTTATTTTGAACAATAAGAGCTTCAGGTATTAAAAAATCTAATTCTTCTACTGGTAATTCAGATTGCAAATTATCTTCTTTTTCCTCAATAAAACTAATAAAAAATCGATTACTATAGTTTCCTTTTGGTAAATCTATTGAAAATATATCTTTATTTAATCGAAAATTAGATTCTAACTCAGCATCAAAAATATACACATTTTCATTCTCAAATTGTCTAAAATCATCAAGTTGAAAGCGTAATGAAGCATTTTCTGTTAAATTAATTAGCAACGGAATTTTATCATTTTTTCTAAACGGCCTTACCTGTATATTATAATATGCTTCTTCAATATTCCATCCCACATCATTTTGCAAAACCCCATAGATCTTTGCGTCCATTGCCCAATCATAATCTTTAGAAGAATCTTCCCTAAAAGCTAAAAGTAGGGCACGGGTGTAGAGGCTATTTACTATTACATTGAGTTTTAAAAGCGGAATCTCACTTTTTTGCTGATTTTTAAACTCTGATGTTTGTGAATTTTCCTGTTGAAACCTTCTTTGCGAATTTTTAAAATGAATATAGCCGTCGTTTCTTCCGCTTAGCATAAAACCCTGTGCAATAGGAGAGTATTCGCGAGCAATTTCACTACCGCTTTCTCCCGAACTTCCTGTTTCTTCACCTGCACCGTTATAAGTTTTAAAAACTGCAGGCGCATAAGCATTTGCCCCAGGAGAGTAAGAACCATAACCACCTTCATAGTCTTTTAGGTTATGAGAATCACCATTATTTTTAGAATCCCAAAAATAAGCAATGCCTGTGCTGGCGGGATTTTCCATTAAAAAACTTTGTAAATGTAGGGCAGAGGGATAAGGATTGCCCACCAAAACTGCCTGGTCCTTATTTATTGAAACTTTTATCTCGCCATCATTGGGTAAACCTCTAAAATCGTACCGCTGGCTATTACCTGGATTGTTTTCAACTCCATTAACGAGTCTGGAGTCAGTGCCATTTACACCTTTCATAGTAAAGCCTTCTCCCGGCGCAACATCAAAATAATCACCTACATATTGCCAATCATTATATTCATTACCAGAATATTTATAGATCCAGCGGCGAGAAATTCTTAAAGGGTGGGAAGTGCCTTCTAAACTTCCTGTAATATGAACCGGAGTACTATTGGTTTTGTTCTTAGGTTGAAAAATTACAGCACCAAATTGGTTTTGGCTAATATTATCTTTTACCGGCAATGCCCAGTAATTATAATCAAAAGCATTAGAAGTGCCTTCCTGGAAAACCGAGAGTAAGCCATTCCCATAATTGAGATTTGTACTTTTTTCTCCCTGTAATAATTGCGATTCTTTTCTAAGGTAAATGCTTGCTTCAGTTTCTGGATTGTTGTTTTTTTCTAAATTGATATTGTCTTCAACATACAAAAAACGATCGCTAAGATAAATATAGGAATCTCCGTAAGTAGAAGGTGAAATGTGTAATTGAGCATTTCCGTAGTAAAAAGAGAAAATAAAAGCTAAGAAGTATATTTGCCTCATAATTCCTGTAACTTTGCAGAAAATACAAGAACCGTTATTTTAAACATTTTACAAATAAGGGATAACAGGTAAAAAAATGAATAATTCTCAAGTAATAAATACAATTTTAATCGTAGTAGGTGGCGCACTTTTAATTTATGCAATTGCAGCTGAAGGTGCTCACGCTTACTTTAAGATCATTGGTTTAGTCACTATTATGCTAGGTCTTTATCGTGCAACAAATTTTTGGGTAGAGACAAAAGACGATCATAAAGAAGACGAAAATAACGAGTAATGGAGCTGAAAAAAGGAGATAAAGTGGCGGTTTTAGATGATGTGCTGGAAGGTTATGTATTAAAAACTGAAGCCGATACTGTTTATATTGAAACTACCGATGGTTTTGAAATGGAATTTTCTGCAGCGGAATTAGTGAAAATTGAAACCCCAATTGAAGCTTTATCTGATGATGTTGATTTTGAAAAGGTTTTAGCTGAAAAAAAGTTACCTCCAAAACCCAAATCACAACGCATAAAGCCGAAAGAAAGAAACCTGCCTCCAATGGAAGTAGATTTGCATATTGAAAAACTTACCACTTCTTCCCGCGGAATGAATAATTACGATATGCTGAACCTACAATTAGAAACTGCAAAACGGCAAATAGAATTCGCAATGAGAAAACGAATTCAGAAAATTGTGTTTATTCACGGGGTAGGCGAGGGAGTCTTAAAAGCCGAATTGGATTTTTTACTGGGCCGATACGACAACCTTAAATTTTACGATGCCGATTACCAAAAATATGGTCTCGGTGCTACAGAAGTCTATTTCTTTCAGAATGTTTAATCTTCTGTATTAGTTTCTTCTTCACCATTTTCGTTATCACTTTCTCCCTCTTCATTTTCCTGTTGAAGGTTAGTAAATTGCTGAAAAGGAATTCTTGTAACATCCAGTCTTCCCAGGATATAAGAATCAAATCGAATGTCTTCGCCGCTTCCATCCTGTCTAATTAAATTAAAATTTTTAATCTCAATGGTAGATCTATAACTTCTTGTAATATGATGATCTAACTGAAGATCGTGTTCAAAATTAGGATCAAAAATATTTTCATTTAAATAATTTGGAAATCCATCTACTTCAGCCGTATTTATAGGACTTAGAAAGGCATCGTTATTTTCGTCAATAGCTCTTTGTACATCCTCGGGATCAATTTCGTGGCGGGTTAAAACTTCATCATTATCATCATCGGGATCAAGATAATTGGGTATTCCATCTACATCTGTATCTAAATAACCTTCTTCTGTAGCATCATCATCGGGGCCGGCAACTCTTTCAATGGCTGTTGGCACATTATCATTATCATCATCAATATCTAAATAATCTGGGATACCATCACCATCAGTATCCAGATGGTCACCGTTGGGATCATATCCTTCTTCGCCATTGGGTACGCCATCCCCATCGGCGTCGGCATCGAGGCTAATATCATTAAACCTGGTTCTAATTACCACAACCCCGCCGGCAGAAACATATTCTTCTAATACCCGTGGAGATCCTGGTGGCACTCCCTTGCAAAAATATTCCCCTCCGGTAATCTCACTGTCATAAATTCTGTAGACTAATCGGTTATTTTCTCCCGAAAGGTTAATCTCTAAATCCTCGCTAATATCTAAAGTTAATATTGTTTGTGTAAGTGTGTCTCTTAACCTGTTGTCATCCAATTCCAAAGACATAGATTCATAAACATCTTCATTATTAACTGCCCAAAGCACTTTTTTACCATCAATTTTACATAAAGTTAGATCACTGTTCTCTAAATCGAAACTGGTCACGGTAATATCCCCGTCGTCACAGGAATAAAGGGCAAAAGAGAAAAATAAAGCTGCAAGAATCTTTTTCATAGTATGGTAATATATTCAAAGTGAAACAAAAATAGCGGAATTCAGGATTTTTAGGGCAGGTTCTTTTAAATAATTTTATTTCGTTTAATTTTGCGGCAATGAAAAATGTATATCTTGATTCTGCCGCGACCACGCAAATGCGTGATGAAGTAATTGACCGAATGACCTCTGTGATGAAAGAGGTTTATGGTAATCCTTCTTCTACCCATTCTTTTGGAAGATCTGCTAAATCTTTAATAGAGCAGGCGCGTAAAACCGTTGCCGGTTATTTAAATGTAAAAGCTTCAGAAATAATTTTCACTTCTGGTGGTACTGAAGCCGATAACCTGGCTTTAAATTCCGCGGTTCGTGATCTTGGAGTTAAGCGAATAATCACTTCCAAAATTGAACACCACGCGGTTTTGTATACCGTAGAGCAGCTTCAGGATTGTTTTGATGTAGAGGTAGTTTATGTTGATTTAGATTCCTGCGGAAATATTGATGTAGCACAATTAGAAAAATTACTAAATGCTTCAGATAAAAAGACGCTAGTTACCCTGATGCACGTAAATAACGAGATTGGGAATAAACTGGATATTAAAAAAGTCGGGGAATTGTGTAAAAAACATCACGCCTTATTTCATTCAGATTGTGTACAATCGGTGGGACATTATGATCTTGATTTTAGTGAAATTCTGGTAGATTTTACCGCGGTAAGCGCTCATAAATTTCACGGCCCAAAAGGTGTGGGATTTGCTTTTATTAGAAAAAACAGCGGATTAAAACCACTTATTTTTGGAGGAGAGCAGGAGCGTGGCCATCGTGCCGGTACAGAAGGGGTTCATAATATTGTAGGCCTGGAAGAAGCTTTAAAACTATCTTTAGATAATTTAGCCGAAGAAAAAGCCTATATAAGTTATCTAAAAGCTCATTTTATCTCAAAATTAAAAGCCGAAATTCCCGGGGTGAAATTCAACGGTGATTGTGACGATTCTACAAAAAGTACCTATACTTTGGTAAATGTATGTTTACCTGTCCCGGCCGATAAAGCTTTAATGTTATTATTTCAATTAGATTTAAAAGGAATTGCCTGTTCTAAAGGTAGTGCCTGCCAAAGTGGAAGTGATAAAGGTTCTCATGTGCTAAATGCATTTTTAGAAGAAGAAGACCTTAAAAAACCATCGGTACGGTTTTCATTTTCGAGATTTAATACCAGGGAAGAGTTGGATTATGTGGTAAATACGCTTAAAGAATTTATTGAATCTTAAAGTTTTTCCTGAAGCTGACCTGAATCATATTTTTTAGTTTTTAATCGCTGTTTCTTTGCAAAGAAAATACCCCATTTGGGTTTAAAAAAATATAAAGTTATGGCTGAAAAACACGAATACCAGGTAGATCTTACCTGGTTAGAAGACCGAAAAGGAGAAGTTAGCTCTCCCGCATTAACCGATACTATTGAAACAGCAACCCCGCCAGATTTTCCAAAAGGAATGCCCAACATTTGGTCTCCTGAACATTTTCTAGTTGCCGCGGTAGAAAGTTGTTTGATGACAACCTTCCTGGCTATTGCTGAAAATTCTAAACTGGAGTTTATCTCTTTTAAATCTAAAGCAATTGGAAAACTGGATAAAGTTGAAGGTAAATTTCAAATGACTGAAATTATACTAAAACCGGTTTTGGAAATTTCCGATGAAAATAATGCTGAAAGAGCAAAACGCATCATAGAAAAAAGTGAAAAAGCCTGTTTGATCTCCAATTCTATAAAAAGTAAAATTATACTGGAAGCTGAGGTTGTAATTGCTTCGGTTGAGAAAGTTTAATCATTTCTCTTCTTATATAATATTTAATTCGTCAATGCGAGCGAGGCACGAGCGCGGCAATCTTTTGTTTGAAATGTTTATTGATCACGTCATCCTGAACCTGTTTCAGATCTAGTTTATTTATACCCGGAATGACGTTTGAATGCGGTTTTCAAGCACAGATTGCCACGTCGGCTATCGCCTCCTCGCAATGACGACTTAACCACAAACAGAAAACCGACAACTGATAACTCACAACTGAGAACCGAAATCAAAACAATGTTTTCCTAAAACAATAATTGTTGGTATCTTTGCAGCCCTAAAAATCGTTTAACTTCTACAGAAACAGGCAGGTGTATGAATACTAAGAAGGTCGCATTTTATACCTTGGGTTGTAAACTCAATTTTTCAGAAACTTCTACCATTGCAAGATCTTTTAAAGATGAAGGTTTTAAGCGTGTGGAATTCAATGAAGAAGCTGATATCTATGTGATCAATACCTGTTCGGTTACCGAGAATGCCGATAAACGCTTTAAAACCATCGTAAAACAAGCACAAAAAGTGAATGAAGATGCGTTTGTAATTGCCGTGGGTTGCTATGCACAATTGAAACCGGAAGAACTTGCCGATGTAGATGGCGTAGATTTAGTGCTTGGAGCAACTGAAAAATTCAAAATCACCGATTATCTTAACGATCTTTCTAAAAATGAAATGGGTGAAGTTCACTCTTGCGAAATTGACGAAGCCGATTTTTATGTAGGTGCTTATTCGATTGGAGATAGGACTCGTGCATTTTTAAAAGTTCAGGATGGTTGTGATTATAAATGTACTTATTGTACTATTCCGTTAGCGCGTGGAATTTCCCGAAGCGATAAACTGGAAAATGTTTTAACCAATGCCGCTGAAATTTCTGCAAAAGGAATTAAAGAAATTGTGCTAACCGGAGTGAATATTGGGGATTACGGAAAAGGAGAATTTGGCAATAAAAAGCACGAACATACTTTTCTTGACCTTGTAAAAGCTTTAGATGAGGTAGATGGAATTGAACGTTTAAGAATCTCTTCTATTGAGCCTAATTTATTGAAAAACGAGACCATAGATTTTGTTGCCGATAGTAATACGTTTGTGCCTCATTTTCATATTCCATTACAAAGCGGAAGTGACGATTTGCTTAAATTGATGAAGCGTCGTTATATGAGTTCGCTTTATAGCGATAGAGTGGCGCAAATTAAGCGAGTAATGCCCAATGCCTGTATTGGTGTTGATGTTATTGTTGGCTTTCCCGGCGAAACCGAAAAACGCTTCCTGGAAACTTATAATTATTTGAATGAATTAGATATTTCTTACCTGCACGTTTTTACTTATTCTGAGCGTGATAATACTCCTGCAGCAGAAATGGAAGGTGTGGTTCCTACCAAAGTGAGAAAGAAACGAAGCAAAATGCTACGCGGGCTTTCGGCTAAAAAGAGACGGGCGTTTTATGAAAGTCAGTTAGGAAATACAAGTACTGTACTTTTTGAAGGGGAGAATAAAGAAGGATACATTCACGGTTTTACAGAGAACTATGTAAAGGTAAAAGCACCCTGGGATCCCGCATTGGTAAATACACTTCATCAAATAGAACTGACTTCTATTGACGAAGATGGATTGGTTAGGTTTGAATTTGCTTCAGAAAAAGTAGCGGTTTAAATATTAATTCCTACCGGTAAAAGGTCTTTATACTTTCTCCTGTTCTTACGCATAAATTTAGCAACATCTGGACTGGTGGGCATTACGCGCGTATTTCGTTCTTTAATTTCTTCTAAAACAGCTTCAATAAAAATATCCATATAGCCTTCTTCTTTAAGAGTTTCAGGCATAAATACTTTTGTTAAAAATATTTTTCGTTCCTGCTGGGCGTACTCTATGGTAGCAAGTTGTTGATTTATAGTAGTTTCAAACTGTCTTAAAAATTCATTATCGGTAATTATAATTTCTTCGGCATTCATCATTTCTCTTTTTTGTTATTAACCATTAAGCCAGCCAATTTAATCGCATAAATCGGCAATAATTAGTTGTAAAAATTTTCTTTGGATGGTTATTGTAAAGGTAGGAAAATAAAGCCTTTAAAGCTGAATTATTAGCAGCAAACAATAAAATTATAGGCTTTGTAAAATTCTCCATTAATTTTAATCTTTCAATTGTGAAAGCCAAATAAATAGCAGTAATTTTGGAGTGCAAACTACCCCGGGACAAGCTCCTGGAGTATTTTATGAAATATTAGAATTAAAAATTGAAAATATTTCAAAATTCACTTCTTAGGTAAATTTACGGCATTAGCTCAATGTTAAGTGTTATATACTTGTTAAAATGACTGAAGAAAACCAGTTGATTCACGTTTATTTTATGCCCGGTATGGCTGCTAATTCTTCCATATTTGAATTTATAAAACTTCCAGAAGACCGTTTTAAAATGCATTTTTTAGAGTGGATGATTCCTAAAAAGAATGAAAGTTTAAAAAATTATGCCACCCGTATGAATAAATACATAGAACATGATCATGCGGTCTTAATAGGGGTTTCTTTTGGCGGGATTATTGTGCAGGAAATGGCAAAGAGCCTTAATCTTAAAAGGCTTATTATAATTTCTAGTGTAAAATGTAGAGAAGAATTGCCAAGGCGTATGCGATACGCCGCCAGCACAGGTTTATTTAAACTTATACCTACAAGTTTGTTAGATTATGTAGATCATTTTGAAAAGATTGCCGTAGGAGATTTTATTAAAAAAAGGGCGAAACTTTACCGGCAATATCTTTCGGTTAGGAATCAGCGTTATTTAGACTGGGCTATAGAAAATATGGTTTTATGGAATTGTGCCAAAGCCCAAAAAGGCATTGTGCATATTCACGGTGATAAAGACGAGATTTTTCCTATAAAATATATTCCAGAATGTATTACCGTAAAAGGTGGGACTCATATAATGATTTTGAATCGTTATCGTTGGTTTAATAAGTATCTTCCTGAAATAATACTTTCAGGAAAAATTAAAGAGAAAAATAAAAAATTGAATTAATATGAAAATTTTAAAATCTGCATTAGTTATAGTGGGACTTTTCACTATTGTGTTTGTAAGTATACAAGCTGCTCAACAGTCTCCAGATTCTAACAACGAGACTACAGCTGAATCTTCTGTAGCCAATCAAAAAGAGCGTCCGGTAAAAGATTATAATATCTATGCGCTCCCAATGCCTGAAAATATAAACTTTGCAGGAGAAGAGGTGCCAATTGATGATCCAGATATTTACGAAAGAATGGACAGGGAATTGCTGGTAAATACCTACTGGCAGTCTAATGCCTTGCTTTTAATAAAGCGAGCCAATCAATTTTTTCCAATTATTGAACCTATTCTGAAGGAAGAAGGTGTGCCAGACGATTTTAAATACCTGGCTGTAATTGAAAGCGGATTAACACAGGCAGTTTCTCCTGCAGGTGCCAAAGGATTTTGGCAAATTATGGAAGGTACCGGGAAAGATTACGGTTTAGAGATAAATGGAAATGTAGACGAACGCTACCATATTGAAAAATCTACCCGTGTTGCAGCCGATTATCTAAAGAAATCTAAAGAAAAATTTGGTAGCTGGACAATGGCGGCTGCCGCTTATAACGCCGGGAATAGAGGCGTTGAAAGACAGTTAGAACGTCAAAAAGTAGATGATTATTACGAATTATTGCTCGGGGAAGAAACCGGAAGATATATGTTTAGAATTCTTGCTATAAAAGAGATTTTAAGCAATCCTGAACAATACGGCTTCAATTTTGAAGAAAAACATCTTTACAAACATATTCCAACCAAAACGGTTAAAGTTGATACCGTGGTAAAAGATTTCGCCGAATTTGCGCATCATTTTGATATTAATTATAAGATCTTAAAAATCCATAATCCCTGGCTTAGAGAAGCACATTTAAATAATGCATCCAGAAAGGAATACGAGATTAAGATCCCTGCAGAGAAAACTTACACCGCGGTAAAGTAAATGAATGCTTTCCTGGATAATTTTTGGTGGGTACTTCTAACTATCAATTTTATAATCGTTTTTATAACGGCCGGTTATGAATTAATGCATTTTAGGGAACCGGTAAAAAGTATTTCGCTCATTTTTGCACTTTTTGTACTGCCGGTTATAGGCCTGTTGGTCTATTACTTTTTTGCCCAGGAATTTAGGAAAAGCAAGTTATTTAACCGTAAAAAACTGTACGACCAGAAGATTATTAAGCATTGGGAAGATAAGCTAATGCTAAATAAAAAAGATCTGGTTAATTTAAACCAGGAGTGTGTTAATCAAAAGATCAAGCTTGTCCACTTACTGCAAAATAATCAAAAGAAACCGGTTACTTTTTTAAATAAAGTCCGTGTCCTTATAAATGGCGAAAATAAGTTCTCAGCCTTATTTGAAGATATTAAGAAATCCCAGGATCATATTCATATAGAATATTACATTTTTAATAGCGGTAGAATAGGAAACCGCCTTATTTTATTGCTATGTGAAAAGGCTGAGGAAGGGGTGAAAGTACGGGTTAGTTACGATTACGTAGCGAGTAGACTTTCTTCAAAAGCGGTTAAAAAAATGAAATCTTGCGGAATTGAAATTTATCCGTTTATGCCGGTTTGGTTTCCCAATTTAACCCGAAAATTAAATTATCGCAATCATCGAAAAATGGCGATTATAGACGGGAATATTGGGTTTATTGGAGGAATTAATATATGTGATGAATATGTGAATTTTGAAGAAAACCCGCAAGAAAAAATGTTCTGGCGAGATACCCACCTTAGAATTGAAGGTCATGCCGTAAAATCTTTGCAGGCTCAATTTTTACTGAATTTTAATTTTATTAGTGGAAAAGAACTTAAAATTAAAGATAGTTTTTTTCCGAAGATAGATTTAACCGAAAATACTGCGGTTCAAATTGCCGCCAGTGGCCCCGACACCGATTGGCAAAATATTATGGAAGCCATTCTAACCGCAATAAATACTGCTGATAAATATATTTATATAACCACACCTTATTTTATTCCAAACAATCAAATTCTTACCGCCTTGTGTATGGCAAGTAGAATAGGAGTGGAAGTTAAAATTATTATTCCTGAAAAAGGAGATTCGGTGATTGCACGTTATGCCACCAATTCTTATATAGAAAAATTACTGGAATCTGGGGTTCAGGTTTTTCATTATCATAAAGGGATGGTCCACGCTAAGACTATGGTAGTAGACGGTGTACTAACCAGTATTGGTTCCTGTAATCTTGATAATCGCAGTTTTGATATTAACTTTGAGATTAATGCATTTTTATACGATAAGGAAGTGGCTGGAGAAATGACTGAGGTTTATAATAATGACCTTAAAGAAACCACCGAGCTAACTATAAATGAATGGATGCAACGCCCGGCTTTAGAAAAAATAAGAGAAGCCCTGGCCAGGCTGTGGGCTCCATTGCTTTAATTATTCCGGTGTAATGGCGCTCCAATTTATTTCTTCCCGCTTTTCTGAATTTCCAATAAGATTATTTGTAATCGCCGAATTAATTGCTTCGTAATTAAGTTCAAAAGATTCTTCTTTAGATAAGTTATAAGGATGAAAAATACTTCTTTTAATATCCCTAATTTCCCGGTCACCGCCAATTAAATAGCAGGTTGGTAAACCTAAAGAATGTTTCAGGTATTCTACCACAAAAGCGTGGTTGTTCCTGGTTTCATCTACATATAATACATTTATATGTGAATTAAATTGTTTGGAAAGTTTTTTGGCCGTTTCTTTTTTGTCCCAAAACACAATTACAAAATCAATTTTATCCCGGTATTTATCGGCTAGTTCATTAAGTGCCGGAATTTCGCCTTTCCCCGGAATACACCAGGAAGCATAGGTTAATAAATAAACGGGCTTTTTATAATCGTATAGCGCAACTTTTTTCCCTTTGAGATTTAGAAATTTAAAATTATCTATATATGTTCCCTGCAGTTTAGTGGTAACAAAGTTTTCAAATAACCGGTCGGCTTCTTCAAACCGCCTGTATCTATAAGCCGCTTTTGCTTCCTTATTATATTCAGGTAAGTGCATAACAAGTGCATCAGAGAAATAAAGCTTGTCGCTTTTCTCTGTTTGAGCCTGTATATTTAAGCTTAAAATTATAAAAAAGAGGAGTAAAAGTCTCTTCATGCACTTTGTTCTGTTTAGTTAAAAACAAAGATACTTCGGAAGAAACTATTGCTGAAATATTATCGCTGAAGGGTCAATATTTTGGCCAAAAGTTGCGAAAAAATTAATGAAAGCTGAAATTAACTAAATTTATGTAAAAATTAGATTTTCTTCATTTGCTGCTTCATCATCTTAATCTGGTCTTTAAGCATTCCGTGCTTATCCAGTTTTTTAGCTTCAGCAAGTAAATTGGTAGCTTCTCTTTTTCGGCGTTTTGTCATTGCAATTCCCGCCAGGTTCAATTTTGCCATAGCCAGGTCCTGATCCATAGCCAGGCCTAATTTAATAGCGCGTTTAAAGAATTTTTCGGCTTGTGTAATATTGGTTTGAGAAACCATTAGCCCGTGTAGATACCAATAATAACCCTGTTGTTTTTGGGTAAGCGCAGTTTCTGGATTTTTAATTTTATCTAACCACTTTTTTGCGCCGGGAAAATCTTGTTTTCTAAGTCGCAAGAAAGCAAGCAATATCATTTCATTTTTAAAATACAGGAATATAAATATTAAGGAAAGTAGAATGTACATAATACCATTTCCAATGTTTCCTTCTATAAACTGCCAAATGGCAAGACCTATTACAGCTCCTGCTAAAACTAATTTGATATTCTTATTAAACATAAATGCTTTTATTTTGGAAGCGGCAAAGGTAAGAAAAACAATTAAAAATAATTTAAATTACCTCTTGTAATAGTTAAAAAGCTTTGTATATTTGCACGCAGTTTTACAGAGAGCTAAAAAAACGATTATTCAGAAGATTTAAAGATATTTAAAATGAAAAGAACGTTTCAACCATCCAAGAGAAAAAGAAAGAACAAGCACGGTTTTCGAGAAAGAATGGCTAGTGCAAACGGAAGAAAAGTCCTCGCCAGAAGAAGGGCTAAAGGAAGAAAGAAAATATCTGTCTCTTCTGAAAACAGACATAAGCACTAATGAGAATTAGGATTTAAAATATTTAAAGGTGTTACTTTTTTTAGTAACGCCTTTTTTTATATCCAATCGCTTCCTTACTTTTATGTTTCATATGCTACAATCCTGATAAAAAATGCCCAAAAACAACAACCTTAAAAGTATCCTTATTATTGGCTCCGGACCTATTATTATAGGCCAGGCCTGCGAATTTGATTATGCCGGAACACAGTCTTTACGCTCGTTGCGTGAAGATGGGATAGAGACTATCCTGCTTAACTCCAATCCGGCTACAATTATGACAGATCCGTCTATGGCAGATCACGTCTATCTAAAACCTTTAACTACAAAGTCTATTGTAGAAATTCTTAAAAAGCATCCCAATATAGATGCAGTTCTACCAACAATGGGTGGCCAAACTGCTTTAAACCTCTGTATTGAAGCCGATGAAAAAGGAATTTGGGAAGATTTTGGAATAAAATTAATTGGGGTAGATATTGACGCCATTAATATTACCGAAGATCGCGAAAAGTTTAAACAGCTTATGGGGAGGATTGGAATTCCAGTAGCCCCGGCAAAAACGGTGACCTCTTATCTTCAGGGAAAAGAAGTTGCGCAAGAGTTTGGTTTTCCTTTAGTGATTCGTGCCTCTTTTACTTTAGGTGGAAGTGGAGCTTCGTTTGTACACGGTCCAGATGAGTTTCATGAAAAACTTACACACGGCCTGGAAGCTTCGCCAATTCACGAGGTGCTAATAGATAAAGCACTTTTAGGTTGGAAGGAATATGAATTAGAACTGCTAAGAGACAAGAACGATAATGTGGTAATTATTTGTTCTATAGAAAATATGGATCCAATGGGGATCCACACCGGAGATTCTATCACGGTAGCTCCCGCAATGACATTAAGCGATACCGCTTACCAGCGTATGCGTGATATGGCAATTAAAATGATGCGTAACATTGGCGATTTTGCCGGTGGATGTAACGTACAATTTGCGGTGAGTCCAGACGAAAAGGAAGATATTATTGCAATAGAAATAAACCCAAGGGTTTCCAGGTCTTCGGCTTTGGCTTCTAAAGCAACCGGGTATCCCATAGCGAAAATTGCAACAAAACTGGCAATAGGGTATAACTTAGATGAACTGGAAAACCAGATTACTAAATCTACATCAGCTTTATTTGAGCCTACTTTAGATTATGTGATCGTGAAAATCCCGCGCTGGAATTTCGATAAATTTGAGGGCGCAGACCGCACCTTAGGACTTCAAATGAAGTCTGTGGGAGAAGTTATGGGAATTGGCCGTTCTTTCCAGGAGGCCTTACATAAAGCCACACAATCACTTGAGATTAAAAGAAACGGACTTGGAGCTGACGGAAAAAGCTACACCAAGTACGACGAAATTATAGAAAAACTTACTTACGCTAGTTGGGATCGTGTTTTTGTGATCTATGATGCAATACAGGCGGGAATTCCGTTAAGCCGCATTCACGAGATCACTAAAATAGATATGTGGTTCTTGCGTCAATACGAAGAGCTTTATGCTTTAGATGTAGAGATCTCTAAGTATGATAAAGAATCTCTACCAAAAGATCTTTTGCTGGAAGCGAAACAAAAAGGTTTTGCCGATAGGCAAATAGCACATATGCTGGATTGTCTGGAAAGTGAAGTTTATAATAAACGGGTAGATCTGGGAATAAATAGGGTTTATAAACTTGTAGATACCTGTGCGGCCGAATTTAAAGCTGAAACACCTTATTACTATTCCACTTTTGAAGCCGAAATTGAAACTCCCGATGGTAAACGTTATGTAGATAACGAAAGTAAGGTGAGCGAGAAGAAAAAGATTGTAGTTCTTGGTTCCGGTCCCAACCGAATAGGACAGGGGATTGAATTTGACTACAGTTGTGTACACGGTGTTCTTGCCGCTTCAGAATGCGGTTACGAAACTATAATGATAAACTGTAACCCTGAGACGGTTTCTACCGATTTTGATATTGCCGATAAACTTTATTTTGAACCGGTTTTCTGGGAACATATTTATGATATTATTCGTCACGAAAAACCAGAAGGAGTGATCGTTCAGCTTGGTGGACAGACTGCACTGAAATTAGCTGAAAAACTGGATCGCTACGGAATTAAAATTATGGGAACCAGCTTTGAAGCTTTAGATCTTGCTGAAGATCGCGGAAGCTTCTCAAAGTTGCTTCAGGCTAACGATATTCCTTACCCTGAATTTGGAACCGCTGAAACTGCTGAAGAAGCCCTGGCATTAGCCGATGAACTTGATTTCCCAATCCTGGTTAGACCTTCATACGTATTAGGTGGGCAGGGGATGAAGATCGTGATCAATAAGGACGAACTAGAAGAAACAGTAGTAGATTTACTTCGAAAAATCCCGAATAATAAATTGTTACTGGATCATTATTTAGATGGTGCTATAGAAGCTGAAGCAGATGCAATTTGTGACGGG
>NZ_CAXAVR010000060.1:0-15903 GCF_963972535.1 uncultured Salegentibacter sp. | reverse complement strand
CATTCCGAATTTTAGATCAGAAATAAAATAACAAATATGAAAATAGAAAATATAAATACACTGGGAGAACTTAAAAAATCTGGATATAAAAGTCGCGGTATTAAGGAGGAACTCAGGGAAAATTTAATTGAAAAAATAAAGAAAAATGAACCTACTTTTCTAGGCATTCACGGTTATGAAGACAGTGTAATTCCTGAAATGGAACGCGCAATTTTGTCCCGTCATAATATTAACCTACTTGGGTTAAGAGGCCAGGCGAAAACCCGTCTCGCACGTTTAATGGTGAATTTACTGGATGAATACATGCCGGTGATTCAGGGTTCAGAAATTAACGACGATCCTTTAAATCCAATTTCCCGTTATGCTACAGAGTTAGTAAAAGAAAAAGGAGATGAAACCCCAATTAGCTGGGTACATAGAGAGGAACGATTTTTTGAAAAACTCGCTACACCAGATGTAACTGTGGCCGATCTTATTGGGGATGTAGACCCAATTAAAGCTGCAAATTTAAAATTAAGCTATGCCGATGATCGTGTAATCCACTTTGGGATGATTCCACGGGCCAATCGTAGTATTTTTGTGATCAATGAGTTACCCGATTTGCAGGCGCGAATCCAGGTAGCTTTGTTTAACATTCTTCAGGAAGGTGATATTCAAATTCGCGGCTTTAAATTAAGATTACCGCTAGACCTTCAGTTTGTATTTACCGCTAACCCCGAAGATTATACCAACCGAGGTAGTATTGTAACTCCTTTAAAAGATAGAATTGGCTCCCAAATTTTAACGCATTATCCAGATAGTATAAAGATTGCTAAAACAATTACCGCACAGGAAGCAAAACTGGATAAAAGACAAAGCGAATTGGTTCATGTACCAGAACTCGCTAAAGATCTTTTAGAACAAATTAGTTTTGAAGCTCGTGAAAGTGAATTTATAGATGAAAAAAGCGGAATTAGTGCCAGGCTTAGTATCACGGCTTATGAAAATCTATTAAGTACTGCAGAAAGGCGTTCATTGAAATCTGGAGACGATAAAACCTTGTTGAGGTTTGGAGACTTTCTGGGTGTAGTTCCTTCCATTACGGGAAAAGTAGAACTGGTTTATGAAGGGGAAGAAGAAGGTGCGGCAAGTGTTGCTCTTCAGCTAATTGGAGATTCAGTAAAAACTTTATTTCCGCAGTATTTTCCTAAGATAGAAAAGTTACAAAAGCCTGATGAAACCACGCCTTACGACGATTTGGTAGAATGGTTTTTTGAACAAAGCGGTTTTGAGTTACCCGATGATCTTTCTGATGCAGAATACAAAGAAAAACTGGATTCTGTAGCGCCTTTAAATGAACTGATTAAAAAATATCAACCGGAATTTTCAGAAAAAGATTCTTACTTTTTAAAAGAATTTTTGCTTTGGGCTTTGGTAGAATACAAGAAACTAAGCAAGCATCGTTTCGCCACCGGTGTTCAGTTTAAAGATCTCTACGGAAGTTATATAAGTGATCTTTAAGTAATTATTAAAATAAAACGAAAAAATGCTCGGTTAAATTATTAATCGGGTATTTTTTTTATTGAATAAAATGAAATTCATAATTCTGCCGGTAAATTGTCATTTTTGTTTTTATTACACTTAAAAATATATACTTTTATCACCAGAATAAGGTCAAAAATGAAGATTACAGAAAGCATAAATTTCGGCACTTCAAGAAGCGTTTTTAACGTGGGCATTTCTGGCATGACGATTATTCGTATTACCCCTTATGGGGTATAATTCTACATAGCACTTCCGTACACGCCTGTTTTTTTAAAACACAATCATTCTAATTTAACTAATTTGACTTATGAAAGTCCTAAAATTCGGAGGTACCTCTTTGGCCTCTCCAGAACGAATAAAACTCGTAGCTAAAACTGTTCAAAAACATTTAAAAGAAGATAAAAATCTGGTAGTTTTTTCCGCTTTTGGCGGTGTTACCAACGATTTGCTGGAAATGGCAGATCTCGCTTCCCGTGAAGATCTTGCATACAAAGAGATTCTTATAAAAAATGAAAAAAGACATCTAGAAGCCGTTCGTGAGTTGATTCCAGTAAACGCCCAAAGCAGTATTTTAAGTAAAGTAAAAACCGAACTTAATCGCCTGGAAACTTTGTATGAAGGTGTTTATTTACTCAACGAACTTTCTAATAAAACCCGCCACGTAGTTGCTGGTTTTGGGGAAGTTTTATCTTCTCTAATTATTGCTGAATATTTCAAAAATCTTGGCGTAAATTCTCAATATATAGATTCTCGTGAACTAATTGTTTGTAAAAACACCAATGAAAAAGTTCAGGTAAATTATGCGCAAACCAATGCGAATATTGAAAACTATTTTGAAACAAAAGATGCTTCGTTATATATCGCACCCGGTTTTGTTTCTCGCAATGAACAGGGCGTTCCCAGCACGCTTGGCCGTGGCGGCTCAGATTTTACTGCGGCGCTTTATGGTGCTGCTTTAGATGTAAAAGAAGTGCTTATTTATACCGATGTGAACGGAATGTACACCGCCAATCCGCAAATTGTGCCACACGCATATCCGCTAAAGGATATTTCTTACCAGGAAGCGATGGAATTATCACATTTTGGTGCTAAAGTCCTTTATCCGCCAACGCTTCAACCTTTGCTGGATAAACAAATAAATATCTTAATAAAAAACACTTTTAAACCAGAAGAAACCGGAACCCTTATTTCCAAATCTTCCGATAAGAATTTTCGTTGGGTTACCGGGATAACGCATATAGATTCTATAAAACTTCTAAATATTGAAGGCAGCGGAATGGTGGGGATTCCAGGCTTTTCCAAAAGATTTTTTGAGGTGCTTTTTCAGGAAAACATCAATGTAGTTTTAATCACGCAAGCCTCTTCTGAACATAGTATCTGTATCGCCGTAAAAGATGATGAAGCTCAACTCGCTAAAGAAGCTTTAGATGAAGCTTTTGAGGTTGAAATTCAGTATAAAAAAATAAAACCGGTAGAAATTGAAGATAATGTTGCTATTGTAGCACTTGTAGGGGATAGGATGAAGAGTCACCACGGGTTAAGCGGAAAAATGTTTAGTGCCCTGGGTAACAATAACATCAATATTCGGGCAATCGCCCAGGGATCTTCTGAAAGGAATATTTCTGCGGTTATTTCTAAAAAAGATGTAAAAAAAGCGCTTAATACCTTACACGAACAATTCTTTGAAGTGCCTTCTAAAGAGCTTAACTTGTTTATTACCGGTGTTGGAAATGTGGGTAGTAAACTACTAAACCAATTGAAGAAGCAGGAAAAATTCTTATTGGAAAAACTTCGTTTAAAAGTTAGGGTTCACGGCCTATCTAATTCCCGAAAAATGCTTTTTGATGAAAATGGGATTGATCTAGAAAACTGGGAAGCAGCTCTTGAAAAAGGAGAAAAAGCAGATAAGGCTGAATTCTTTAAAAAAGTGGACGAATTTAATTTACGAAACAGCATTTTTGTAGATAATACGGCAAGTCCAGATATTTCAGCCTGGTATAAAGAATATTTAGCAAATTCGGTTTCGGTGGTAACCTGTAATAAAATTGCCTGTGCAGATAGTTTTGAAAACTACCAGGAATTACAAAACCTGGCCCGGGAATATGGTGCTTCATTTTTATATGAAACCAACGTGGGAGCCGGTTTGCCTATTATAGATACGTTAAAAAACCTGGTTGCTTCGGGAGACAGGGTTACTAAAATTCAGGCCGTACTTTCTGGTAGTCTAAACTTTGTATTCAATACCTATAAAGCTAAAGATCCTTTCTATAAAACTGTAGAAATGGCAATGAAAGAAGGTTATACAGAACCAGATCCTAAAATAGATTTAAGTGGTGTAGACGTTGCACGTAAAATTTTGATCCTTGCCCGCGAAAGTGGTTATGAAATGGAGCTTGAAGATATTGAAAGTGAAGATTTCTTATCTAAAGAAAGTTTGGCAACCACTAATAATGAAGATTTTTTCGAATTACTGAAAAAAGATGAACCAAAATTTCAGGAAATCTATAGATCGGCAGAAGAAAAAGGAGAACAATTAAAATACGTGGCGCAACTGGAAGACGGAAAAGCTGTGGTAGGACTACAATCGGTAGATTCTCAGCATCCATTTTATAATTTGAGTGGTAGCGATAACATCGTGTTATTCTTCACAGAGCGTTATCCTGAACAACCTTTAATTGTAAAAGGAGCCGGTGCAGGAGCCGAGGTTACCGCTTCAGGGATATTTGCCGATGTAATAAGAATAGGAAAGAAATAGGTGATGGATAAAATAAAACTATTTGCACCGGCAACGGTGGCTAACCTTTCTTGCGGATTTGACGTGTTAGGCTGTTGTTTAGACGGCGTTGGTGACGAGATGATTATTTCAAAAAATTCAGAACAAAAACTTAGAATCACTAAAATCACCGGCCAGGATTTACCTTTAGAGGTTGAGGAAAACGTGGCCGGGGTTGCGGCAAATGCTATGCTTGCCGAATTAAATGAAAAACAGGGTTTTGATATTGAAATAAAGAAAAATATTAAAGCCGGGAGTGGAATTGGTAGTAGCGCAGCTAGCGCTGCAGGCGCCGTTTTCGGAATTAATAAATTGCTTGGTGAACCTTTTTCAGCAAATCAATTAATAAAATTTGCAATGGAAGGGGAACGTCTTGCAAGCGGCAATGCTCACGCCGATAATGTAGCCCCGGCACTCCTGGGCGGTTTTACCCTGGTGAAAAGCTACGAACCTCTGGAGATAATTAGCTTACCTGGTTTACCTGAATTAAGAATGTTGATATTGCATCCGTTAATCGAATTAAAAACCCGTGATTCAAGGTCGGTAATTAGGCAAAATGTAGAATTAAAAAAAGCAATTAGCCAATGGGGGAATTTAGCAGCACTTGTAAGTGCGCTTTATACCCAGGATTATGAACTTTTAGGCCGAAGTTTAAAAGATGAGATTATAGAACCGGTGCGGTCTATTTTAATTCCGTATTTCGATGAACTTAAAAATTTGGCTGCAGGCAATGGCGCCCTTGGTTTTGGGATTTCTGGGTCGGGACCTTCAGTTTTTGCTATGTGCAAAGGTGATACGGTAGCCGAAAAAGTAAAAGCCGAATTCCAGGAATTTTACCAGGATAAAAATATAGATTTCGACCTGCATTTATCTAAAATTAATCCCGAAGGCATAAAAATACTATCATAATGAAACCAGCGTGATGCTGGACCCTGAAATTAGCACTAAAAGGAGCATTGTAATTAGCTCTTACGAAAACTTAAATGGGGATAAAATTTATACAGATGAAATACATTAGTTTAAACGATAAAAATCATAAAGTTTCCTTTGAAGATGCAGTTGTTCGCGGACTTGCACCGGGAAAAGCACTCTATTTTCCTGAAAAAATCCCTACTTTATCTAAAGATTTTTTTCAGAATTTAGGAGAACTATCCAAAGAGGAAATTGCTTTTGAAGCGATAAAACCATTTGTAGGTGAAGAAATTGATAAAAACGGACTTCAGGAAATCCTGAAAAAAACTTTAGACTTTGAATTTCCGGTAGTTCCAATTTCAGAAAATACAGGAACGCTTGAATTATTTCATGGGCCAACGCTGGCATTTAAAGATGTAGGTGCAGGCTTTATGGCGGGTTGCCTGGGGCATTTTGTAAAGAAAGGAAATCTTGGGAAAATCACAGTTTTAGTAGCTACGTCGGGAGATACCGGGGGCGCGGTAGCTAATGGATTTTTAGGTGTTGAAGGAATAGATGTAGTAATCCTATACCCTAAAGGGAAAGTAAGTGAAATCCAGGAAAAACAACTTACCACCCTTGGCCAGAATATCACTGCATTAGAAGTAAATGGAAATTTTGACGATTGCCAGGATATGGTTAAGAAAGCATTTTCAGATACTGAAATCAGTGAAAAACGCCAACTAACTTCAGCTAACTCCATTAATGTTGCGCGATGGTTACCACAAATGTTTTATTACTTTTTTGCATATAAGCAATTAACTGAAAAACAGGAGAAACTCGTTTTCTCAGTACCAAGTGGGAATTTTGGAAATATTTGTGCGGGAATGTTAGCTAAAAAAATGGAGCTTCCCATAGACCATTTTATAGCTTCTAATAACGAAAATAATGTAGTGACACGTTATTTGAAATCTAAAGAATACACTCCAAAACCGAGCGTACAGACTATTTCTAACGCGATGGATGTTGGAAATCCCAGTAATTTTGTAAGAATCCTGGAATTGTTCAATAATGAATTTGAACCGCTATCAAATCAACTTTCTTCTTTTAGTTATTCTGATGAAGAAACCAGAAAGGCCATAAAACAAGTAAAGGAAAAGTATAACTATGTAATGGACCCACATGGGGCAGTTGGTTATCTTGGGCTTCAGGAATTTTTAGCCGAAAACCCCGACTATTACGGTACATTTTTAGAAACTGCACATCCGGTAAAATTCCTGGAAACTGTAGAGGAAGTCATTGGAGAAAAAGTGGAAATTCCGGTTTCCATTAAAGAAGCGATGAATAAAGAGAAAAAAGCTTTCAATATCTCAGATTATGATGAATTGAAAGCTTATTTGATGCAATAGTTAAGAAAGAAAATTTTTGGGAAGGATTATCTGAATTTCGTCATTCTGAATTTATTTCAGAATCTAAGTTGAAGTAGATATTAGACCCTGAAACGAGTTCAGGGTGACGTTAGATGAACAATTCTTCCCAAACTATTTATTGCAATTAATACTTAGCAGGAGCGCCTTCTTTTGGAAGACTGTTTTCTATAAACTCCCGAATATCTTCATTGGCATTTTTAAGATCCTCTGCTCGCAGATACATCATATGCCCGCTTTCGTAGCCTTTAAAACTAAGTCGGTCTTTCATTTTACCGCTTGGGTCTAATTGCCACATCGTGTATTTTGCATTAAAATAGGTAGTAGCGCCATCAAAATAACCCGATTGAATCATTACATCTAAATTAGGATTTTGCGCCATTGCCTGCCTCAAATTCTCACCGCTATTATCACCACTGCGATCCCAGGGATGCACGGGACCGAACATATAATATTTCAAATCTGTTTCAAAATTAAGGTCCTGCCTCAGGTAATGATTTATGGCGGGAGTAAACGAGTGTAACCAGGAAGTAAGCTCAGCATTATAATCGGGGGAATCTCCGGCTTCTTTGGCGTCTATTCCAAGATATCTGGAATCCAGTCTCCCAACGGTTACGCCATCTTTTCGCTTTAATTCTTTCCAGAAAAAACGATAATCTACATCAAGATTATTCTGAAGAATTACTTCTTTAGAAATTCCTGAATAATAAGCCATTTTCTCGGCTGCTTCCTCTTTTTTTGCAGTTTCACTAAAACCGCCTTTTACAAGAACCGGTGTTAATTCATTTATAGTATAATTTTCTACTTCTTCCAGCAAATCTTCCAATTCTTTATTCTGAAGTTCTGCGGGTAAAGCATCATGATACCAGGCTGCGGCTGCAAAATACGGTAGCCTGTTAGCTATGCCCACCGGGCCATCGCGATCTATGCCAATTTCGGTTGGAGACACTAAAATTACTCCGTTAAGGTACATCCACTGGCTGTTTTGTAATTCAAGAGCTAAACCTGAAACACGGGTAGTTCCATAGCTTTCTCCAATAAGATATTTTGGCGATAACCAGCGTTCATTTCTGCTTACAAAAGTATTCAGCCATTCGGCTAAATATTTAATATCAGCTTGAACGCCAAAGAACTTTTCCCTGTCTACTTTTCCATCTTCATCTGGAATAGGGCGGGAGTAGCCGGTGTTCACCGGGTTCACGTAAACAATATCTGCAACATCTAAAATTGAATGAGGATTTTCCTTAATTCCATAAGGCTGAATTGGATATCCTTCATCATCAATTTTTAACACTCGTGGGCCTGTATAGGCAACGTGCATCCAAACAGAAGCAGAGCCCGGCCCGCCATTAAACGAAATAACCAAGGGCCTGTTTTCGGTATTTTTTACATCGCTTCTTTTATAATAGGTATAAAATAAACTGGCAATTGGTTCACCATCATTATTCCAAAGTGGCTGCATGCCCGTAGTGGCCGTATAATCTATATTTTTTGAATTAATAGTCACCGAATGATTTGTAGTGACCGTAGTATCTACCGGAATTTCAACTTTCTGGCTCCAGGCCGTAGTTATAAAAACAAGTAAAAAAAGAGGGGTAAAGATGTTTTTCATGTGGTTCTAATTTTTAGAACCGAAAAATACACTGAAATACACAATTCCCCAAACAGGCTAATCTTTATTATTGAGATTTTCGTCCCGAAAAATAATGATATAACTAAGAATAATGCCTCCAACTGCTGCGAGTAAGAAGAAAATCATAGCAAGACCTGGGTAACCAAAAATTGTAAAATCTGAAGGAACCTGCATAAGCATTGAAGCACCAATAATCATTGCTGCTATAATTAGGCCCAGGGTGATACGATTGGCTACTTTTTGAAAACCATCGGTAACCCGTTGTTCATCTATGGCATCAATCTTAATTTTAAATTCATTTTCAGATAAATTCTTTGAGATCGTATTTAAACGATCGGGTAAGTATTCCAGAAATTTCTTTGAAGCTAATACCGAAGAGAAAAAGTTTTCAGGCTTTAATTCTTCATACATCTTATCTCGCATTATCTTGGTAGAATGTCTTTTAATGGCATCTCTAAGATCAAATTCTGGATCTAAGACCGCGATTATCTGATCCATATTTAAAAGAATTTTTCCAAGAATATTTACTTCTACAGGGAGGTGAATTCCGCTTTCGGCTGCAAGCCTGTTTAATTGAATAAGAAGCCGACCGGTTTGCATATCTTTAGCCGTACTATGCTCGCTATCCATAATAATATCAGAAATGGTCTTTTTGAAGAATTTAAGGTTGGCATCTTCTGTAACCTCACTCATACTTAATAGAACACGAGCGGTTTCTTCTCCATTATTATTACTAATAGCTAATAAAAGTTCTAAAATATATTGTTTAATTCCCGGGCTAAACTTGGCAACCATCCCAAGATCTATCAGGGCAATTTTATCATCTTTTGTAAATTGAATATTCCCGGGGTGTGGATCGGCGTGAACAAACCCATCATTAATTACTTGTTGCAAATAGGCTTTAACCAGTTCATCTACAAGGGGCGAATAATCTACTTCAATTTGTTTAAGTGGAGATATTGAAGTGATCTTTCTGCCTTCAATATATTCCATGGTAAGGACTTTAGCTGCCGAATAGTCCTGAATAGGTTGCGGTACAATTAAATATTTAAAATCCTTTAAATTGTCTCCAAGGGTAATTAAATTCTGTGCTTCACGATGGTAATCTAACTCCTGGAGTAGAATACGCCTAAGTTCGGTTAAAACATCATCAAAGGCATATTTTTGGGCGGTTGCACTGTGTTTTACAGCCAGCTCTGCCAGTTCTTTTAAGGTATCTAAATCTGAAAGGAATTGTTTTTTAATTCCTGGTCTTTGAATTTTTACCGCAACCGGTTTTCCCGATCTTAAAGTAGCCCTATGTACCTGCCCTATGGAAGCACTGGCCAAAGGTTCTTCATCAAAACTATCAAAAGCTTTAGAAATCCTGGTACCTATTTCTTCTTCTACAATGCGATGAACTTCTTCGTAAGGAATAGGAGGAACATCATCCTGTAAAGTGGCTAAAGCCTTTAAATAAGCATCTGGAAGAAGGTCTGGACGGGTAGAAAGCAGCTGGCCCATTTTAATATAGGTAGGCCCCATATTTTTTAGGTCTTCTACCAGTTCATCTGGACTTTGATCGTATGAATTCTGTGAATTATCTGAATCTGATTTTTCATCCATTGCCTGCGACGCGGTATTGGCAAATAGATCGCTGTTCCAGTATTTTAGCATAAAGCCTATAAATTTCTGGTAACGCAAAAGATCGTCGGGAAGTACAGACATAAGATTATTGGTTGTTAGGTTATTTAGTTTTTTAAAGATATCTATTTAAAATTATAACACCAATATGTACCGAAAAGCAGTCCGTTTTTTTGGTATTATTTAAGAAACCTTTTTAATGTTTTACAGAAATTAGTTGGTTAACCGCTAAATTTCCTATTTTCAGCATTTAATTTTAATCTTTTTTCATACTTAAAATTAATGGGCAAAAATGGCAATTTTAATTTCAGGGAAAAGGTAGATCAGGCTGCTTTAAGCAAACCCTTATTCTCCCGAATGGATAAAGATATTCCTTCCAGTATTGTAGTGTTTCTTGTAGCCCTTCCTTTGTGCCTGGGAATAGCACTTGCAAGCGGTGCTCCTTTGGTTTCCGGATTAATATCGGGTATTATTGGCGGAATTGTAATAGGAAGCGTAAGCCATTCATCGGTAAGTGTTAGTGGTCCTGCTGCCAGTTTAACTGCGGTGGTTTTAGCTTCTATAGCTTCTCTTGGAAGTTTTGATGTGTTCTTAATGGCGGTTGTTCTTGGTAGAATTTTTCAGTTTATCCTGGGAATTCTTAAAGCCGGACTTATAGCCGATTATATGCCTTCCAATATTATTAAAGGCCTACTTGCAGCGATTGGAATTATTTTAATCATCGCTCAGCTTCCTTATGCCGTTGGATTTATACAAGATTCAGGAGCAAATTTTGGAGCACGAGATAACCTTCTGGAACAGGCTATTGCTATGTTTAAAAACTTTTTTTACTCTCTGCACCCCGGCGCAGTAGTTTTGTCTATAATTTCACTAGCAATCATTATTTTCTGGGAGAAAAGTCCGCTTAAGAATTTTAAGCTTTTGCCACCTTCGTTAATTGTGGTAATTCTTGGCGTGTTTTTAAATTTACTTTTCAAGTATATAGCTCCCGTACTCCATTTAAGTGAAAAATACCTGGTGAATATTCCAAAAATAGATCGTGTAAGCGAACTTGTAACCTTCCCAGATTTTAATTCTATCACTAACCCTGAAGTTTGGGGTGTGGCAATTACAATTACACTTATCGCCTCTATAGCCAGTTTATTAGCTATTGAAGCTGCAGATGAAATAGACCCGCATAAGCGGAAAACGCCTCCAAACCGGGAATTGGTAGCCCAGGGAGTTGGAAATACCATAGCCGGATTGGTAGGAGGTATTCCATTAACATCAGTCATTGTGCGAAGCTCGGTAAATATTAATGCCGGAGCCGAAACCAAACTTTCCACAATTTTACACGGAATTTTCCTGCTTTTAAGCGTTTTGTTTTTAAGTTCCATTTTAAATCTTATTCCGCTTTCCAGCCTTGCCGTAATTTTATTGGTAGTGGGTTATAAACTGGCTTCCTGGGATGTGATTAGCACGATGTATAAAAAAGGATGGAACCAGTTTATTCCTTTTGTTGTTACGGTTGTGGCCATTATTTTAACCGATTTATTGATCGGGATTTTTATTGGCTCCCTGGTTAGTATTTTCTTCTTACTCCGCAGCAATTATCACAACGCATTTTTTATTGAAAATACCAAAATATTCAAGGGAGAAACCATACGGTTAGAGCTTTCTAACGAAGTTTCATTTTTTAATAAAGCTTCAATTAAAAACAGTTTATGGAATGTGCCGCAGAATTCTAACGTGATTATTGATGCTACTTTCTCCAGTTATATAGATCACGATATCCTGGAGATCTTTGAAGATTTTAAAACCACTTTTGCCGAAGAAAATAATATTAACGTTAGTATTATAGGTCTTAAAGACAAATATTCTGCAGGGAAAGAATTAGATTTTGTTCGGGAGGATATTGAAGAATCTAAAGAAAGATCTACACCGCAGGAAATCCTGGATTATTTAAAGGAGGGAAATTCAAGATACGTAGATGGAAAATTGGTTTCCAGACGCCTTCGGAATAAAGAATTAATGGATTTTATTAATTCGCCGCCACTTGCCACAGTGGTAAACTGTATAGATTTAAGGGAACCTTTAAATGTTATGATGAATACCGGGATTGGAGATTTAATTCCCATTAGAGCGGCCGGAAATCTTGTAGATAGTCATATTATTAAGAGTATTGATATTGCCTGTAAACAACAGGGTGCACGTTTTATCCTACTTATGGGAAATTCGTCGAATAAAATTTACCTGAAAGCTTTAAATGAATATATGCAACACGGCTACAAGGATCCTGATTCCCTTATTGCTGAAGCATTAAAAGCGCAACAAATTCCGAATAAATTTGAAGAAAAAGATTTACATATTTATGCCGATCTTATTACGCGATGGAGTATTAAAGAATCAAAAAAGCGAATTATAAAGGAAAATCCATATTTAAGGGAACGAATATCACAGGGTAAATTAGGACTCGCCACTGCATTCTTTAACCGGGAAAACGGAAAAATTGAATTCTCTGAATTATATGATTCCGCAACAGTTTCCTAATACGAAAGCGCCTCGTTTAGCCTGTTTATGTTTAACGGATTTCCAAAAATATATAATAAGTCTCCCTGTTTAATTTTAGTGTCCGGGAGAATTTCAGTAATATATTGAGTATCTCTTTTTATGGCCAGTACAGTAACTCTAAAATTCTTACCAATTCCGGAAGTTTGAATACTTTTTCCAACAATATCCCTGTTATTCTGCTGTACACTTAAGGTTACAATTTCCCGGTTTGGGATATGTAAATGCTGTAATGAAGGTTTATGCGGCCTTCCTTTTACTGAAGTTAACATCTCATAATCTGACGAACGAATACTGGCAGTAAAATCCATTATTTCGTTATAAGGCACCAGGTATTTTTTAAGCACCCGGTTAAAAATTTCTATAGAAGTCTCAAATTCCTCAGGAATTACTTCATCGGCTCCCAGTTTAATATTTTCTTCAATTTCCCTAACATAACGAGTTCTTACAATAATAAAAGCTGTTTTAGAATATAAACGTACGTTACTTATAATTTTTTTTGTAGCTCCCGGGTCAGAAATTGCAATTACAATAACCCTTGCTTCCTGGACGTGAAGATGTTTTAGAATTAAGGAGTTGGTTGCATCTCCAAAAATAATAGGTTCATTATTATTTTTCGCTTTTTTAAAAGTTACAGGATCGGTATCTAAGATAACATAAGGAATTTCAGCGTTTCGGGCGGCTTTCGCAATATTTTCACCATTAATTCCGTAGCCAATAATAATTAAATGATCGTCCAGTTTCTTAGGTTCATCGGTTTCTTCAGTAGTCTTAAGTTTATTTAAACTTTCCAGTCTATGTCTTACGGAAGAAGGCACCCTGGCTTTAAGTATTGAATAAGTAATCTTTGGCGCTGCCGCAATTAGAAAAGGGGTAAGCCCCATGGTTATTATTGAAATCGCTAAAAAATATTGATAAACACTATCTGGTATAATATTATTATCTAAACCAACTCCAGAAAGCAATAAGGAGAATTCACCTACCTGAAATAAACTAAATAAACTTAATAAAACTGTTCTCGGCGGATATTTAAGCAACAAAACCGTAGCACCCACTACTAGCATTTTTAAAAATACTACGCCAATAACCAGTAAAAGAATCATTAAAATATTATTGATAAAAAATTCTAAATTCAGGAGAGAACCAACCGAGATAAAAAAGAAACTGATAAAAATCTCTCTAAATGGCAAAACGTTTACTGTGGCCTGATGACTGTATTCAGATTCAGAAATAATAAGTCCTGCGAAAAAAGCACCTAAAGCAAGAGATAATCCCACCGAAGAAGTGAGCCAGGCAATAGCAAAACAAAAAACTACAGTAGTTAATATAAAAAGTTCTTTGCTTTTGGTTTTAACCACCATACTAAAAATTCGGGGTACAATATATCGAGCCAGTAAATAAATAACCACGCCAACACCTACAATTTTAAGAATAAGAATTAGCAGGGTAGTAAGGAGATCGCCGCCATCACCTGCTAATATTGGGGTGAGCAACATCATGGGAACTACAATTATATCCTGGAAAATTAAAATTCCAAGAGCAACCCGGCCGTGCGGGGCGGTAATTTCCCCACGTTCCTGGATGAGTTTTAAAACTATTGCGGTACTACTTAAAGAGAACAAAAATCCTAGAAAAACTGCCGAATTTAAAGGTAAACCGAAAAAATAAGCAACGATAGTAGTGAATAGAATGGTCCCACCTACCTGGAGCCCACCGCCAATTAAGACTGTATTTTTCATTGAAATAAGCTCTTTTATAGAGAGCTCAATTCCAATAACAAAAAGCAGGAAAATAATACCAATTTCTGATAGTAATTCTACCTCGTGAGAAGAACTTATAAGGTTAAAGGCGTGTGGGCCTGCAATTATACCAGCGAGAAGAAATCCCAGGATTGATGGCACTTTTATCTTTTGGAATAAAAGAATTATCAAAATTGAGAGTCCCAGAATAATAACAATATCCTGCAAAATAGGAATTTCCATAAATTAATCTTCAAGTTGGTTAGGTCTTCCAATTTAAAAGATAAAACCCGATTATGGAAATAAAAAAGCGGCGGGAATTCCCGCCGCTGAAAATACTTAAATTAAAATCTATTAACCTTTTAACCAAGCATTTCTAAGTTTTACTTCTTTGCTGCTTTCGGGCAGATCTTTTTCGGTTATTGTAGTATCGGTATCAGTGGGTTGGGCAGTAGTAGCTGTAAGTTCTACCTCTTCGCCGTCTCGCATTACTACAAAACTCACTTCTTCACCTTCTTCCCAGGATTCAGCTTTCATAATTAGATTATAAACATTCTGAATATTATATTCTTCGCCGTTTACCGTTTTGATTATATCACCACCTTTTACACCAAGTTCCTGTAAAAACGAGTTGAACTGAATATTTTCTCTAAAAAACAATTCACCTTTAGCAGGATCACCATCTATGTAAGGCGTTTGTCCTTTAATAAAATAGCCGGTATTAATTTCGGTTTCACTTTCTTCAAGTCCTACTTTGGTAAAAAAAGCGTTGTAGGGAATTGGTGTTGTTCCGCTAACATAGGTTTCCAGGAAAGTTCTAATTTCGGGATAAGTAAGTTCAACAATATCATCAAATAATTCTTCATCTTCAAAAGGCTTATCCATTCCATATCTATCGCTAAGGGCTTTCATAAGGTCCAGAATTCCCATTTCGCCATCGCTTAATTCCCTTAACCGAATATCTAAAGCCATCCCGATTAGGGCTCCTTTTTGATATACGTTGTAATAACTGTCTTTATAAGGATCTTCCAGGATGTTTTGGCTCATTTCGGTAAATGGCATCGTGTCGTCAAACTGTTGCGCCGATTTTATTTTATCTGAAATTCTATCGTAAAAATCCTGTTTCTCTATAAGCTCCTGGTTTATTTGGAAGAGGTTCGCGAAATATTCGGTAACGCCTTCATACATCCATAAATGCTGAGACATTTTAGGATCGTTATAATCAAAATAATGAATTTCTTTTGAATGAACATTTAAGGGAGTAAGTATGTGGAAAAATTCGTGAGAAACCACATCGGTCATTGTTTTTTGTAATTGTTCAGGCTGCATAGCTTCTGGAAGCACAACTACGGTAGAAGTGTGATGTTCTAACGCACCAAAACCGCGGGCATCCTGTTTTTCACTATCTGAAAGATATAACAGAATTGCATACTTGCCGGTGTTATCTACTTCTCCTAAAAAGCGTTTTTGTGCGCTAATCATCTCTTCAATTCCCGGTTTTATACTTTTTGAAGAATATTTTTTATTAGGAGAATATACATTAATGAGCACTTCCATACCTTCTACCATAAAACTTGTGGTATCTGGTTTAGCGTACATAATTGGGTTGTCTATAACTTCAAAATATCGGCCCAGAGAATAAATATCTTCTTTAAATGCCATATCTTCTGAGGCTGCAACCGTTTTGCTTAAAGCTGTACCGGGAATTAAACCTTGTGGTCTTTTAATTAGAAGCCGGTAAGGTTC
>NZ_CAXAVR010000059.1:0-15955 GCF_963972535.1 uncultured Salegentibacter sp. | reverse complement strand
CGCTTTACAATATCTTCCTTACTAAATTTCATTAAAATTTCAGCACTCATCCGCGTAGTGGCGATGGGGTTTTTTAGATCGTGACCTAAAATTGCAATAAATTGTTCCCGCAATTCAGCTATTTGGTGTTCTTCGTTTAATTCGGCAACCGCATTCTCCTTTTCTTCAATTGCTTCCAGGTGAAAGCTAATTAATTCAGCATAGAGTTGAAACATCCCTCTAATTTCTTCGGTATCAATTTTAGCTATCTTTTTATCTATGGCGCAAATAGTACCAAAAAAACTTCCATCTTTTTTATATAATGGAACCGAAATATAACTTGAAAAACCATACATCGCGGGAGTTGGATGCTTGGCATAAGTTTCGCTTGTGGCTACATTATCTATAAAAACAGCCTGTTCGTGCTGGCGTACCTCGTTACAAATAGTAGTTTCTACTTTTAATTCATCTCCGGGTTTTAAGCCGAATTTAATTTTATCGTTTACAGCGCAGGTAATCCATTTATCTTCTGTGACCCGGGCAATAGCGGTAAAACCCATCCCGGTTGTAAGACAAATAATATCCAATAACTGAGTAACGATGGGGATTTTATTAATATTTGCAACGTCTGCTTTATAATTTTTATGCGTAGTGGAAGTCTTAATAAGAATAATTTTTTGTGTATAAAAAGTTTATAAAATTAGTAAAAATTTTCGATTTCTGAAATAGGTCCAATTCAGTTTACGCGCTTTATATCAATTTTTTACCTGTTCATTACCAAAAAAATGTAGTCTGGATCATTCCTTATTATTTCACCTGTTTTGCTACTTAATTTTAGGATATAATTAAATACAAGCTTGTACCTAAACCGTTTATAAATCTTAAAAATTAATTGTTATGAAAACATTAGTCGTTATTTTGATGCTTGTGAGCTTTAGCTTTAGTAGCTACGCCCAGAGAATTACACAACTGGAAGAAACTAGAATTGCTTATTCTCCTCTTGTTCTCACGGAAACCGATAATCCCGATGAATACCGCTATAATGTGAGCGATAGTTTTGCTGTTGAATTCACTAAAAATCCGATGGCATTTATGGAGTCTTATTTTGATATTTCTAAATTTATTGAAGAAGTGAAATATAAAGATTATGATAGTTATTTAGTACGTTTTCAATCTAGTAAAGGATTTCTTGAAGCCAATTATTCAAAAGAAGGAGTATTAAATCGAACCAGGCAACTATTTAAAGATATTGCTTTGCCTCTCGCAGTAAGAAATGAACTATGGAGACAAACCGAAGGCTGGAGTATGGTAAAGAATAATTATAAAGCCAGGGGCCAGGGGAAGCTTCTGGATAAAGAACTTTATCGAATTAAAGTTGTGAAAAATGATAAATCAAAGATTATTAAAATTGATCCTAAAAATATAAATGAAGAGCGTGTGGCCGGTATGTAATCTCTCCAGAACTTTAACTAATGCCTGTAAAGTATAACTTCAATCTAAATGAAGCTTTTAAAAAACTTTACAGGCTTTTTTATGCTTTATATCAAATAGGAGCCTATTCACAGCATAAAATATATCCCTGGTAGCAGAATTAGGCTGATTCATTCACTAAATTATTTGATATCAATTACTTAGATTCAAAAAAAATATTCAACAAGAAAAAATAGTTTTAAATTACATGGGTATATCTCAAATGTAAAATTATGAAAGCACTTGTTGTAGATGATGAAGAACTGGCAAGAAGAAGAGTGCTTAACCTGCTTGCTGAAGTAAAGGAAATTGAAGTTTTGGGAGAATGCTCCAATGGGAAATCGGCGATTACTCAAATTAATAAGCTTAAGCCGGGACTTGTTTTTCTTGATATTAGTATGAAAGATATGAGTGGATTTGAAGTGCTGCAGAAGCTTCATGTGAACCCAAAACCGATAGTTGTATTTGTAACTGCTTATGATAATTATGCCACAAAAGCTTTTGATGTAGATGCCTTCGATTTTCTGCTGAAACCCTTTCGCGACGAGCGGTTTTTTAAAACTATAAAGAAAGTACTGAATATTTCAAATAATGAAGTTCAGGAAAATTTTGAAAAGCGCCTGCAAACTTTGTTTGAAGTTTATAGCAAAGACAGGAAAACCTCCAAAATTCCCTTAAAACTTCCGGTTAGGCAGGGTAATAAAACCGTTTTATTAACACCCAACGAGATTAGTTATATCTGTGCCTCTGGCTATTATGCTGAAATTTATACTGAAAATAGCAAGTATTTGCTCAGGGAATCTCTAAATAACCTGGAAGAATTTTTCAAAGATTACGCCTTTTTTAGAATTCATAGATCGGCCATTATTAACCTGAATCATATTAAAGAAATTGTGCATTCAGATTTCTCTGAAGTAGATGTAAAAATGAGAGACAATAAATTATTACGCATCAGCAAATCCAATAAAAAGGAATTATTTGATAAACTTGGAATTTAAAGAACCTCAAGATGAGCTTTTCAGCCTTAAAAAATAAATATATAGACGTAAAGCTTATTTTGCTTTTGGCGGCCTTTTACACGTTATTCAATCTGGTATATTTAGGCAAACTGGCTTATATGCGTGCCTTCGTTTCGCGGGAAACCGTAGAATCCTGGCACGACATTATTATCCATAACATGCTTATAGACTGGATTATTGTAGTGGTTTATATGAGCCTGATTGCGATAAGTACTAAGCGCCTTTTAGATAAAAATTATTCGTGGATAAAAATTTTTTTACTGCATACCTTATTTTCAATATTAATAGGGTTTGTAATTCGTTTTTTCTTTGATCTCTACGGAATTTTACTCGGGCTCATGACTTTTGCCGACTATAGTTTAAAAGCCAGTATAGACCGAATGATATTCGTAATAGATCTTAATTTTTTGATCTACTTTGCGATGATTTTTATCATCTACACCTATTATTATTTAAAACAGGTAAAAGAGACCGAGAAGCAAAAGACGCTACTGGAATCTCAACTTACCAATACGCGTATGAAGATGTTATCTTCTCAGCTACAGCCGCATTTTTTATTCAATACCTTAAACTCTATTTCGGTTTTAGTTGAAATAGATGCTAAAAAAGCCCAGGATACCATTGCAGATCTAAGCGACCTGCTTCGTGAAATTTTATACAGTAGCGAGAACTATAAAGTTACCCTGAGAAAGGAATTACGAATGCTGGACTATTATTTAAATATTCTCACTCTTAGGTTTTCAGATCATTTGATAATCGAGAAGAATATAGACGAAAGCCTGTTAGATCATTTAGTGCCATCACTGCTATTACAACCCATTATAGAAAATTCGGTTAAACACGGTTATTCTTACCATAATATACATTTAAAAATTGTGATCAATATTTTTAAATCCAGAGGGTTCCTGGTGCTTAGTGTATACAATAATGGAAAACCACTTACCGAAGAACAAGAAACTTTATTAGAAAAAGGAGTGGGGATTTCTAATATCAGGGATCGTTTACTTACGCTTTACGGAAAAGGGGCCAGTTTTAAAATACGCAATAAAGAGGCTGGAGTAGAAACCATAATAAAAATTCCCTTTTCCAAAACCTGATTATAAGCTTAAACGTTCCCCGTTTTTACTGGCAGATTCATATATTTTTTCCAGGATTATAATATCCTTTAATCCATCTTCCCCGGGAACCATTACTTTTTTATCATTGATAATTGCCAGGGCATCATCATCCATTTGTACAGCTTGCTGATTTTTCCCGAATGGAGCTAAAACAGTCCCATCGCTGGCTTTTCCTTTCACTCCGGAGTATGATTGGAAAGGTCTTAAATAATACCAGCCATCTTTGCAATCTACTTCAAGATTATTCATACTTTCTCCAAAACTGGTTCTGCAATTGGCAGTAATTCCGTTAGGAAATTCAAGATCAAAAACCGTAGTTTCATCAACTTCGTCAAAAATTTCTGGTCTGTTAATTATATGTTTTGCACTAACCGAGATTGGTTCTAAGCCAGTGGTATAGCGCGCTGCATTTAACGGGTAAACGCCCATATCATACATAGCACCGCCACCCATTTCTTTTTCCAGTTTCCAGGGATTCATAGGGTTTCCATAATAACCGGCTTCGGCTTTTAGGTTTTTCATACTACCAAAAGGTTTGGTTTCAGCCCATTTCATTAAGGTTTGCGTATTTTTTTCGTGCTGCATTCTATAACCAATGGAAAGTTTTACCCCATTTTTGTTACAGGCCTCAATTATTTGTCGGCATTCTTCCGAGGTTTTTGCCATAGGCTTTTCACACCAAACGTGTTTCCCTGCATTAGCGGCCTTAATTGCATACTTTGCGTGAAGCCCCGTGGGTACAACAACATAGATCACATCTATATCATCGTTATTGGCAATTTCATCCATATTATCATAATTATACACATTTTGATCTTTAATCCCGTATTTCTTTTGCCATACCGGTATTTTCTCAGGACTTCCGGTTACAATACCTCGTAACTCGCAATAATCGGTTTCCTGAAGCGCCGGTGCAAGTTGCCCGGTACTGTAGTTTCCAAGGCCTAACAGAGCTACGCCTAATTTTTCTTTATTTTTATGAAGTAGAAAATTGGGAATTGGAAGTGTAGTAGCGGCCACAAATAGCCCTGATTTTTTAATAAATGTCCTGCGATCTTGCATAATTATGTTTTTTGCCTGAACCCAAAAGTTACTCAAGCTTTTTTAAAATTTGCAGTCAAAAATTATATTTAACTATTTTTTAAAAACTGATTACCAGTGCTAAGTATGAATTTTCTTAACTTAAAAGTCAAATCAAAACCTGATTAATTATGAAAAAAATACTTGTTTTAACCGGTGATTTCGCTGAAGATTATGAAACTATGGTTCCTTTCCAGATGTTAGAAATGTTGGGCTACACCGTGCATACGGTATGCCCGGGAAAAAAGAAAGGCGACAAGATAAAAACTGCAATTCACGATTTTGAAGGAGACCAAACCTACACTGAAAAACCAGGTCATTTGTTTGAACTCAATTATTCTTTTGATGAGGTATTTGCAGACGATTATGACGGATTTGTAATGGCCGGCGGCCGGGCACCAGAATATCTTAGGCTAAATAAAAAAGTAATTGAAATCACTAAGCATTTCTTTGAAAAAGATAAACCGGTGGCTTCTATTTGCCACGCTATCCAAATTCTTACCGTAGCAAAAGTTTTAAAAGGCAGAACGCTCACCGCATACCCCACAATTGGTCCAGAAATAGAACTGGTGGGAGGGAATTATAAAGAAGTTGAGCCTACTGAAGCAGTGGTAGATGGCAACCTGGTAACATCACCAGCCTGGCCGGGTCACGCCGCATTTATTAGAGAATTTGTAAAATTACTCGGGGCTAAAATTGAGATTTAAGATTGGGGCTTAACCACCCCTTTCTTCAGCTGCGCTGAATTCATTCCCCTCCTTGAAAAGGAGGGGAGCTTTTTTTATCTATCACTTTTCAAATTCAGTGATTTTTCCCTCAATAAATTCCTGAATTTCTTTCGGAGGGGTTTTAAAATCGAACCATTGAATATCGGGGTCTTTTCTAAACCAGGTAAGCTGCCTCTTTGCGAATCTTCGGGTGTTTTTTTTAATTTCTGAAACAGCTGTTTCAAGGGCAATATTTCCTTCCAAATAACTAAAAAGTTCTTTATAGCCTACGGTGTTTAACGCATTTAAATGTTTGTGAGCAAAAAGTTTTTCTGCTTCTTCCAGTAGTCCTTCGTCCATCATTAAATCTACACGCCGGTTTATCCTTTCATAAATTATTTCACGATCGGCAGTAAGACCTATACTTATCGGGGTAAAATCACGCTGTTTTTTAGGATGATTTAAATAAGAGGAATATGGTTTGCCTGAAGTTATGCAAACCTCAAGCGCTCTTATAACTCGCTGCGGATTTTCAACATCTGCTACGTTATAATATTCAGGGTCGTATTTTTGGAGTTCCTTTTGTAAAGGAACCAATCCATTTTCCTCAAACTTTAAGTTTAAATTTTTCCTAATTTCTGCAGGAACTTCGGGAAAATAATCCAGGCCTTGCAGAACGCTTTTGGTGTATAAACCGCTGCCGCCTACCATTATCACAACATCGTGATCCTGGAAAATTTCTTCTAATTTCTGAATCGCATCAGCTTCAAAATCGCCCACATTATAAGCATCTTCAATAGAAATATGTTGAATAAAATGATGTTTCGCAGCTTCCAGTTCTTCGGTTGAAGGAACGGCGGTGCCAATTCTCATTTCCTTATAAAACTGCCGGGAATCTGCTGAAATTATTTCAGTATTAAATTTTTTAGCGAGATTGATGGCCAGGGAAGTTTTACCGATAGCGGTAGGCCCAACTACATTAAGCAAGTAATTATTTTTCATTGAGCTTTTTTCCGCAGTTATGGCAAAATTCAGCATCATCCATATGTTTGGTTTCGTTGCAATGCGGGCAAACCTGGGTATTGGTAGGAATCTTATTTTTTTGAGCCCGGGTAATTTCAGAAGTTACAATGCCGGTTGGTACGGCAATAATTCCGTAACCTACAATCATAATAAATGATGCGATAAACCTACCAAGCGGAGTGATGGGGTGAATATCTCCAAATCCCACGGTAGTAAGTGTTACAATAGCCCAATAAATACTAAGCGGAATATTATCAAAACCTCCTTCTTCTCCTTCAACTAAATGCATTACCGTTCCCATAATTACACAAATAATAAGCACGGCAAAGAGAAAAACAATAATTTTTGGACGGCTGTTACGTAAGGCTAATAATAGTCGGTTAGATTCGCCTATATAACGTGTAATCTTTAGAATTCTAAATACTCTAAGCAATCTTAAGGCTCTTACAGCAAAAAGTAAATTATGACCCCCAAATAGAAAAGCCAGATAGGTGGGAAGGGTGGAGAGTAAATCTACAATACCATAGAAACTAAAAATATAATTTTTAGGTTTTTTAATAGCAATAATCCTTAAAATGTATTCTATGGTGAAAATTATGGTAATGATCCATTCAGCAATATAAAAATGCCAGTAATACTTTAAGTTAAGGCTGCTTACACTTTCCAGCATTACCAGGATAATACTTATGGCGATAACAACAAGTAGAGCAACGTCAAAAAATTTACCCGCCGGGGTATCGGCTTCGTAAATTATTTCGTGGATTTTAGACTTCCAGCCTGGTTTGGGTTGCGTTCTGCTCAAAAATAGAATTTTTAGGAATTATTCAAATTTAAATAAATTGCTGAAGCATCTAAGTAAATTAAAATTTATTTAAGTAGCTGGCGCTAATGGTATAATTTTTAACCGCGAATTTCGGCGTAAATAGCTTTGAATAATATGTTGGGCGTCGCGATCGTTTTTCATAGGGGTAATTATAGACCTAATAATATCTATATTATTAATCTGGTGGTTTAAATTGAAATACCCAATTCCTTTAAATTCGCCATCTTCAACAAGCAATGCACTTTTTTCGTCTATATCACGACCACGATCTATAACCAGCATATGCTGGGTTTTATAAGAATGCTGATTGATTAATGCTCTCACTCTCTCAGTATAAGCTTCAGCCGATTCTTCTTTTATACAGGCACCGTTGCATTTTTCTATGGTATAATTAAAGCAGTTTCCATTGCCTTTTTCAAGATTACAGAGCCTGGGGCAGAGTTCATATTTTGTTATCCACATCTCTAAAACGTTGCGAGCTCGCTTTAAAGAAGAAAAAGTAGTAATACTATTTTTCTTACCGGCACGACCAATTTTTAAATTAATATAACCGTCTTCATCTGTAGAGTGGTAGAGGGCGTGGCTAAAAATATTCTTTTTTAAAACCTTATTGAATTTAGGCTTATTATGTTTTATCTCCTGATTTTCTTTTAAAAGTGCTGCCAGTTCATTTCCTGTGGCTTCAAAACTAACCGAGCTAACTTCTTTCTGCATTTCACGAGCTCTACGCTGCTCGTTGGTAAAATGCTGGGTAACCCGTTTTTTAATATTCCTGCTTTTTCCAATGTAAATAATCTCACCTTCTTCATTATGAAAGTAATAAACGCCTGTAATTCCCGGTAAATCTTCAAGGATATAAACAAGACGTGTATCTATTTGGCGTTTTGGCTCTAATTTTACCGCATCTTTTAGAATATTCTTTTCAATATCTTTTGCGAGTAGCATTTTAAAAAGCTTTACAGTTGCCTGGGCATCTCCACTGGCACGATGCCTGTCACTTAAAGGAATTCCAAGAGCTCTAACAAGTTTTCCTAAACTATAAGAAGCCTGGCCGGGAATAAGTTTTTTAGAAAGTTCTACGGTACATAGTGATCTTCTTTCAAAATCAAAACCAAGTCTTTTAAATTCGGTTCTAAGAATTCTATAATCAAATTTAGCATTGTGGGCTACCAGGACACAATCTTCTGTAATTTCTACAATGCGCCTGGCTACTTCGTAAAATTTTGGAGCATTACGAAGCATATCGTTATTAATTCCCGTGAGGTTAACCACAAAGGGCTGAATTGGTTTTTCGGGATTTACAAGGCTTATAAATTGGTCTACTACTTTTAAACCATCAAATTTATAAATTGCGATTTCTGTAATTCCTTCTTCGTTATATTTACCACCGGTGGTTTCTATGTCTACTACTGCGTACAAAAAATATTTTCTATCTCTTAATAATTCCTTTCACCAAAAATATCACTCCCTATGCGCACCATATTACTACCGCAATCTAAAGCGATTTTATAATCTCCGCTCATTCCCATAGAAAGGATATTCATATTTGAATATGTCTCTTTAAAATCGTTAAAAACCGATTTAAGGTGTTCAAATTCTTTTTTAACCTGAGTTTCATCATCAGTAAAAGTGGCCATTCCCATAAGTCCTTTTACTTTTACGCGATCTAAACTTTTAAACTTTTCTGAATTTAATATTTCTTTAGCTTCTTCTGCTGAAATGCCATACTTACTATCCTCTTCGGCAATTTTAATTTGCAGAAGACAATCTATAGACCGGTCATTTTTGTCGGCTTCTTTATTAATTTCTTTCAATAATTTTAAACTATCTACCGCGTGAATAAGGGAAACATAGGGTGCCATATATTTTACCTTGTTACGCTGCACGTGGCCCACCATATGCCATTTAATATCTTTTGGAAGTTCTTCCCATTTATCAGTCATTTCCTGAATTTTATTCTCTCCAAAGTGTCTTTGGCCGGCCTCGTAGGCTTCTATAAGATCTTCTGTAGGTTTCGTTTTAGAAATAGCCACTAAAGTGACATCTTCAGGCAGTTCAGTTTTATATTTTTTTATATTTTCAGAAATACTCATTCAATCAATTTTTAGTTGGTTTCAAACTCATAGATGGTAAGGCCGTTTAAAAGTTTGGGTTCAATATAGGTGCTTTTGGGAGGCATGGTTAAACCTTCGTCGGCTGTTTCTTTTATTTCTTCAATACTTAAGGGGAGCATTCCAAAACCGACTGCAAATTCACCTTTATCTATACGGGTTTTAAGCTCAATTAAATCATTTTTACCGTGAATATAAGAAATACGCTTATCATTTCTAAGGTCTTTAATTCCTAAAATTGGCTGTAGTACTTTCTTATACAGAATATATGGGTCTAATTTAGTCAAAGAATCTCCAAATTCATAGTTTGTTTTTCGTAAATAAAGCGAATAAAATTCCCCGTCCAAATACATATTAAAATGATGCTTTTGCTGGGGTTTATAAACTTCCATCCCGTGGTTTTCAATTCTGAAATATTCATCCAGATGGATAAGAAATTCTTCTTTGGTATTCCCGTTTAAATCTGTAATGAGTCTGCTGTATTCGTGGATATTAAGGTTACTTTCTGAAATAAGGTAACTCATAAAATAGTTGTAAGGTTCTTTCCCCGTATGGTTGGGATTAGCCTTCCTGGATTCCTGTGCCAGTAAATAAGAAGAAGCGCTCCTATGATGGCCATCTGCAATATACAAATGCGGCATTTGGTCAAATTCTTCTTTAATTTGACTTAATAAATCTTCCTCGTCAATTTTCCAGAGATAATGAATTTCCCGGTTTACGGTGGCAAATTCGTATTCGGCGCGAGTTTGCATAACCTGATTAATAACCTCATTTATCTTAGAATTATCGGGATAGGTGAGCAGAACCGGTTCGGTATTAAAGCCCACTACTTTTAGATAATCCTTAAACAAAGTTTCACGGCTTGCAATTGTATCTTCATGCTTTTTGATGAGGTTATTTTCATAATCTTCGGCACTGGCAGCAGCAATAATACCGCAACAGGTGGTTTCCCTGCTTACTATTTTGTAGAGATAGTAAGCCGGTTTTTCATCTTTTATAAATGAATTTTCTTCTCTGAATTCCAGGTAACGGTTTTTTACCATCTGGAAGCGCTGTCCACCGGTAATTTCGTGCTGAAATTTATAACCCGGATTCAGAATATGTAAAAATGAATACGGGTTATACTGTAAAATTGCTCTTATTTCAGCTTCAGTATAATCTTCAAAAGATTTTGTAGCTACAAGGCCGGCTTTGGCCCGTTGCGGTCTAACCGCTCTAAATGGAAGTATTTTGGTCAAATTCTACAAATTATTTAGCTGAATTGTGAAGAAACCTTTTCGGCTTTTTTACTTTCAGAATAATCATAAAAACCTTCACCAGATTTTATTCCCAGTTTCCCGGCCATCACCATATTAGTCAATAGAGGGCAGGGTGCGTATTTCGGATTTTTAAAACCGTCGTACATCACCTCAAGGATAGAGTGACAAACATCTAAACCAATAAAGTCGGCTAATTGAAGCGGACCCATTGGATGCGCCATTCCGAGTTTCATTACTGTATCTATCTCTTTTACTCCCGCAACGCCATTATAATAGGTTTCAATCGCCTCGTTAATCATTGGCATTAAAATTCGGTTAGCCACAAAACCGGGATAGTCATTCGCTTCAACCGGAACTTTATTTAGTTTTTCTGAAAGTTCCATAATAGACGAGGTAACTTCGTTGCTGGTGCTGTAACCACGAATAATTTCTACCAGTTTCATAATTGGCACCGGGTTCATAAAATGCATTCCAATAACACGCTCTGGATTGGAAACTACTGAAGCGATTTTTGTAATAGAAATTGAAGAAGTATTACTCGCCAAAATGGTTTCGGCTGAACAATTTTCGTCCAGTTGCTTAAAGATCTTGAGTTTTAAATCTTCATTTTCTGTAGCAGCTTCAACTACAAGATCAATTCCATTAACACCTTTGGGAATATCAGTAAAAGTGGTGATATTGTTTAAAGTCGCTTCCTTATCTGCTTCGCTAATTTTTTCTTTGGAAACCATTCGGTCTAAATTTCCCGAAATAGTTTTCATTCCTTTATCCAGACTTTCTTCTGAAATGTCTATAAGGTTTACTTGGTATCCAAATTGGGCAAAAGTGTGGGCGATTCCGTTGCCCATAGTTCCTGCTCCTATAACTGCTATATTTTTCATTTTGTGTGGTTTTTATATAAATTTCAGTCTTAAAATCGACTGAAATAGATTTTATATTACTTACTAAAACTTTCAATAACTCCGTTGGCAACACGCAAAGCTTCAGCGCCCTGTTCCAGCGTTACTATTGGAGTGGTATTATTATTAATGGCGTCGGCAAAAGTTTCTAACTCGTCTAAAATTGCGTTGTTTGGAGAAACATCAGGATTATCAAAATAGATTTGTTTTTTTACTCCTTCTGCATTTTGCAAGATCATCGCGTAATCATCTTCTTTTTCGGGGGCGTCTTTCATTTTCACCACCTCGCATTTTTTCTCCAGAAAATCTACCGAAATATAAGCGTCTCGCTGAAAAAACCTGGATTTACGCATATTTTTCATTGAAATTCGGCTGGCGGTTAAGTTGGCCACACACCCGTTTTCAAATTCAATTCTAGCGTTGGCAATATCTGGCGTATCACTAATTACTGAAACTCCGCTGGCATTGATATTTTTCACCTTCGACTTTACTACGCTTAGAACAGCATCAATATCGTGAATCATTAAATCCAGAACTACAGGAACATCTGTGCCACGCGGGTTAAATTCCGCAAGGCGATGCGCCTCAATAAACATAGGGTTTTCAATTCGGGAAGCTACAGCTCTAAAGGCAGGGTTAAAGCGTTCTACGTGACCAACCTGGCCTTTTACGCCGTGTTTTTTTGCTAAAGCGATAAGTTCTTCGGCTTCTGCAAAAGTGTTGGTAATGGGTTTTTCTATAAAAAGATGTTTACCTGCGGTAATTGTTTTTTTAGCTACTTCAAAATGGGAAAGGGTAGGGGTTACTACATCTACCACATCTACCGCGGCGATGAGTTCTTCTATAGTATCGAATTTTTTATAACCGAATTCCGCAGAAATCTTTTCAGCATTTTCTGAATTGGCATCGTAAAAACCTACAAGCTCATATTTTTCAGATTGGTTGAGTAATTTCAAATGTATCTTTCCTAAGTGTCCTGCACCAAGCACGCCTACTTTCAGCATATTATTTAGCATTTTTCACAAAAATAGTATTTTGATTGCAAATAGTTTAGCAATAAAGAGGAGAATCTCCCCCGTTTTCGCTTGGCATCTTTGACTTCTAATGAGTATTTTTGCAGTTTAAAGGGTGAAAAAGTGATTGAAGATAACTATAGACATAAGGGGAAAAGACAGCAGTTGGTAAAAACCGTAAAGAAAAAGGGTATTACCGATAAAGCCGTTTTAGGGGCAATTGGGAAAATTCCCAGGCATCTCTTTATGGATAGTAGTTTTGAAGATCACGCCTACCAGGACAAAGCTTTTCCTATTGCTGCAGATCAAACTATTTCCCAACCTTATACCGTAGCTTTTCAGACCGAAAAACTGGAGATTGAAAAAGGAGATAAAGTTCTGGAGATTGGAACCGGAAGTGGTTATCAAACCGCAGTTTTATGTGAACTTGGAGCAAAAGTTTACAGCATAGAACGCCAGCGGGAGCTTTATAGAAAAACAAAAATGTTTCTGAATAAAATAGGCTATCGGCCTAAGCATCTCAGTTTTGGAGATGGCTACAAAGGAATGCCAGATTATGCACCTTTTGATAAAATAATTGTAACAGCCGGCGCTCCTTTTGTTCCTAAAGACCTCTTGGGGCAGTTAAAAGTTGGAGGCAGGATGGTAATTCCTGTTGGAGACGATGTGCAAACTATGACTCTTTTTATAAGAAAATCTCCTACAGAATTCGATAAAACCGAATTTGGACAATTCAGGTTCGTGCCTTTACTTGGCGATAAGAATTAATAGCGGTTTTTAAAAAGCTTTTCAATTTATCGTCATCCTGAATTCATTTCAGGATTTAAAATGATTTATTTTTTTCCAACGTATTAGATCCAGAAACAAGTTCAGGATGACCTTAATATGACGTAATAAAAAAGCCGGTTTAAAATATTTAAACCGGCTTTTTTTTATTTAAGCTACAATTAGCTTATTTCTTCTTCTGTTGATTTTTTTGCTGTTCTGCCTGCTCCATCATTTCCTGCATTTTCCTGGTGAACTTATTCTGCTTTTTAGGCTTTTTCTTGTTCTCCTGGATCTTTGCATGAATTTTATCTTCATCAATAATCACATATTTGATCACTAACATAATTCCAATAGTAATTAGGTTAGAGGTGAAGTAGTATAATGAAAGTCCACTCGCATAGTTATTGAAGAAGAACAACATCATTAACGGAGACAGGTACATAATAAATTTCATATTAGGCATTCCCGGTTGCTGGGCTTGCTGCATACTTTGTCCCGTAGTCATCATCATATAAATAAAGATTGCGATAGATGCTAAAATTGGGAATAAACTCACGTGATCTCCATAAAACGGAATAGTGAACGGTAACTCGGCTATAGTATCGTAACTTGATAAATCGTCTGCCCATAAAAATCCTTTCTGTCTTAACTGAAAAGCACTTGGGAAGAACTGGAATAAGGCATAGAAAACCGGAATTTGCATTAAAGCGGGTAAACAACCACTCATTGGGCTGGCTCCTGCTTTGCTATACAGCTTCATAGTTTCCTGCTGCTTTTTCATCGCGTTGTCCTTATACTTCTCATTAAGCTCGTTAATTTCAGGTCTTAAAACCTTCATTTTAGCTTGTGAGAGATAAGATTTATAAGTAACCGGAGAAAGAACAATTCTCACTACAATGGTCATTACAATAATCGCGATACCGTAGCTTGGTAACACTCCGCTTAAAAATGCAAAGAATGGGATAAATACGTATTTATTGATCCACCCAAAAATTCCCCAACCTAATGGTACAACTTCATCAAGATTACGATCGTAATCGTTTAAGATCTTATAATCTGTAGGCCCGTAGTACCAGTTCATATTATAATTAAGCTCCCCACCATTTAATTCTAAAGGCAACTGTGCAGCAAAATCTTTAGTATAAACTGTATCTATTTCTTCGTCTTCAACAAGGTTTCGAGAAGTAAATTTACCGCGGCTAAAAGGAGTGTCAGTTAATAAAATTGAGGTAAAGAAATGCTGTTTATAAGCAACATAAGTAATATTCTCGTCTTCCTGTTCTTCAAAATCACCGCTTCCTAAGTAATCATCATCACCCTCATCGTATTCATAAATGAGGTCGGTATACCTATTTTCATAAGAGATACTTTTCGCGTGGCGGTAACCTTTTAGCTGCCAGTTCATATTAATATCCCTGGAGCTGTTAAATACATTATTTAAGCCCTGAGATCTAATACTAAAATCCAGCATATATTCACCCGGTTTCAGTACATAACGATATTCAAGGAATTCGTTTTCTGAAACTTTCAATTTCATAGAGATAATCTGGTTATCTCCATTTTGGGTTACTTCGGGTTCAAAATAAAGATTTTCGGTGTCTAAAGTTCTGCCGTCTGTGGTGGTGAAATTAATGTTGAAAGAAGCATTTCCGCCTTTAATTAAATAAACCGGAATAGAATCGAAGGTTTTATAATTGGTTAACCTTGCTTCTGAAATATATCCACCTTTATTATCAATTTTAAGTTCTAAAACATCATTGGAAATGGTGGTCGTATTTTCTGTAGCCGATGGAAGACTTGCCGAATAACCAAAAGCGCCCAAACGCTCACGAGCTTGGGCAAGCGCAGTAGAGTCGGCTCCAGGAGTTTGATTTTGTTGTTGTGGAGGTTGGTTAGCATCGGTATTGCCGGGTACTTCAACCTGTTCGGTTTTTTGCTGTGGTTCTAATTCTGCTTCAGAGGGACTGTTGGTATACAACATCCAAAGTAAAATTCCACCAATAAGTATAAATCCAATTAAGGACTGAACATCAAATTTCTTTTCTTCCATGCTTTTCTAAACTATAACTTGCTTTTGGTCAATAAGTCGGCCACTTTTATTTTTGTGCCAGACTGGCATTTTTTCTTTTTTTCGAAAAATCGAAGGCAGCCTTAATAAAGGCTATAAATACCGGGTGCGGAGTAGCAACCGTACTTTTATATTCGGGGTGGTATTGTACACCTACAAACCAGGGATGGTCTTTAAGTTCTATAACTTCTACCAGGCCTGTTTCAGGATTTATTCCGGTGCTTAGCATTCCTGCTTTTTCCAGTTCTTCCTTGTATTTATTGTTGTATTCATAACGGTGGCGATGTCTTTCTTTAATTTCGCTTTTACCGTATGCTTTGTAGATTTTGGAACCTTCTGTAAGTTTACAATCCCAGGCTCCAAGTCGCATTGTTCCGCCTTTGTGAGTTACCTCTTTTTGTTCTTCCATAAGGTCTATAACCGGATGTTTGGTTTTAGGATCCATTTCGGTAGAATTGGCAGTTTTTAACTTTAATACGTTTCTGGCAAATTCAATTACTGCCATTTGCATTCCTAAACAAATACCTAAAAACGGTAAATTTCTTTCCCGGGCATATTTTACCGCGTCTATTTTACCCTCTACACCACGTTCGCCAAATCCCGGCGCTACCAAAATTC
>NZ_CAXAVR010000058.1:0-16460 GCF_963972535.1 uncultured Salegentibacter sp. | reverse complement strand
CAATAGGTGCTTCCGCCGTATTTCTCGCCGGTAAAGCCTTTTGGACCAATATTTAAACGCTCATCTTTTCCTAAATACGTTTGATTTAGCTGAAAAATATTAAAGCGAATTCCCTGTTGTGCTTTTACATCTCCTTCAATAGTGATATCTGCCATTTCCCAAATTTTCTCCCAGGCTTCTTTTTGCTCCTGAAGCAATTTGGCAAATCCGGCTTTAGTGGCATAATCCAATACTTTACTAGCCGCTTCCACGAGATCTGAACACTTATGGTTCATATCGGTTACGTAGCCGGCGTATTTTCTAAGACTTACTTTTTGTCCCTTTTCAGCTTTAATTGAATAGGAAAAAGTAAGTTTATCTTCAGTTTTTGTTTCAGTGAAATCTACATCTTGTTTTTGCCCGTTCAGCAAAACTTCAGATTGCATATAGGTGTTCACGTGAAATTCGGTTTTCAGGGTTTTAGAGAGTACAAAACCTTTATTGCCTTCAGATTTCACTTCTAAAGTCTTCCAGAAACGTTCTTCCCAATTGGCATCGGTATTTGTGATTCCGCCATCGAGATAAGGCTCAAAACGAACCTCAGCATCGCTATTCAAAACTTCAATTTCAAAATCTATCGCGCCAAGTTCATCTTCCACAATAGAAAGAAAGCGCGTTGCTTTAACCGAAATTTCAATGTCGTTTGGAAGCGTAGCTACAAAACTGCGGCGGTGAAAACCTTCTTTCATATTAAGCTCACGCTTAAAATTTTCAACTTTTTTACAGGTAAAAAGGTCTAAGGCTTCATCGTTCACAAACACGTTGATTCCAATCCAGTTGGGCGCATTCAATACTTTCGCAAAATATTCTGGATAGCCATTTTTCCACCAGCCAACTTTGGTTTTATCGGGATAATAAACCCCACCAATGTAGCTTCCCTGGAAACTTGGCCCTGAATAGTTTTCTTCAAAATTGGCTCGCTGCCCCATAACGCCGTTACCTATACTAAAAAGGCTTTCAGACGATTTTACGCGTTCTACATCAAATCCTTCTTCCAGAATGGACCACTCGTTAGGTTGTATATAATCTTGGTTCATTGCTTTATTTCTGTCTAATTTCTAATTGATAAACCCGGGACAAACCCAAAGGTTTAAGTTGTATTATTGAAAAAAATGATCTCAATTACTGAGTAATTTCTTTATAAAATCTATATCTATTTCGGTGAAATCGTTGAATACATAATCGGCTTCAGCCAATATTTCTTTTTCGCCAATTCCAATGCTCATCATATTTGCATTATTTGCAGCCTGCACTCCGGCTACAGAATCTTCAAAAACGATACTGTTTTCTGGTTTAATGTTAATTTTTTCGGCAGCGATAAGAAATACCTCAGGATCGGGCTTTGCTTTGCTAACATCATTTCCATCAACAATGGCGTCAAATTTTTCCAACAAATTGATCTTTTTTAAGATATTACGTGCATTTTTACTGGCAGAGCCCAAAGCAAAAGGAACATTATTTTCAATTAAATAATCTATCACTTTTTGAACTCCGGGAAGAATTTCGTCCTCGTCCATTTTAGCAACATAAGAGAGATAATTTTCGTTTTTAAGTGCCATTTGGCGTTTAAATTCTGTTTTAGAAAGTTCAAGTTCTCCCCATTCCAGTATTTTTTTAAGAGATTCTACCCTGCTAACACCTTTAAGTTGTTCGTTTTGCGCTTTGGTAAAGTCGAAACCCAAATCGTTAGCCAGTTTTCTCCAGGCCAAAAAATGAAATTTTGCGGTATCTACTATTACGCCGTCTAAATCGAATATTACTCCTTTTGTTGTCTTCATTATCTTAAATTATCTCTTTTAATTATCATTTCAGCATTTCTTTCTCGACACAGTTCTCGATACGTTTTGATTTCATTATGTTTCATCAAATCTACCCGAACTGATATTGTTATGCTTTAACGGGTTCGTCCACATCGTCTATTCTAAAAGTAAGTATAGCGGCGATTAGAAAAGCAATTCCGCTGGTAACTAAGGCGTAGATCGGGTTTCCGTCGTAAAGATATTTCACCATTAATCCTCCAATAAGTGCATTTACAATTTGTGGGATCACGATAAAAAAGTTGAAGATCCCCATATAAACTCCCATTTTTTTCGGTGGAATTGATCCTGCGAGAATTGCGTAGGGCATTGCCAGAATACTGGCCCAGCCAATACCAATAGCGAACATAGAAAGCAATAGCCAATATTCATTCGGCATTATATAAATGGACAGCATTCCCAGTGCGCCAATAAATAGCGACATAATATGCGTGCTTTTTCTTCCAATTTTTAAAGCAATAGCCGGAAGAAAAAATGCAAAAACCGCTGAAACAGCATTGTAAACCCCGAACAGCACACCAACCCAGTCGCCGGCATCCTGATAGGTTTCACTGTTACTATCTGAAAGTGGTAATCCGTAAATATGATGGGCAATTGCGGGAGTTGAGAAAACCCACATTCCAAAAAGACCAAACCATGAAAAGAATTGTACCCAGCTAAGCTGCCGCATAGTATGAGGCATTTTTGCAAAATCTGAAAAGATATCCAGCAAACTGGATTTCTCATTTTCATCAACCGGTTCTTCAATGTGGTCATCCATTTTTTCCAGTTCCTCGGGAGAATATTCTTTGGTAGTAATTACCGTTACCAGAATACTTCCAACTAAAATGGCAGCTCCAATTACAAAAGAAAGCAGCAGGTTTAGTGGAACTTCGCCTACTACCGCTCTATTGCTAATATCAAACCAGTTGGTCAATACATAAGGCAACCAGGAACCAATTACGGCCCCAATTCCTATTAAAACAGTTTGTACACTAAAGCCAAGGGTTCTTTGGTCTGATGGTAATTTATCGGCCACCAGGGCGCGAAAAGGTTCCATCGCTACATTAAAGGAAGCATCCATAATAAAGAGCATCCCGGCACCTACCCAAAGGGAAGGCAAAATAGCAATAAACCAATCGGCATTAGGCATTAAAATCAAACCTATTGCCGCTAAAATTGCTCCAGTTAGAAAGAATGGTCGCCTACGGCCAAGACTGGTCCAGGTTCTATCGCTATAGTAGCCTATAACAGGCTGAACGATTAAACCGGTAACCGGCGCAACCAACCAAAACCACGAAAGTTCGTGAATATCGGCACCAAAGATTTGTAAAATTCTACTTGCGTTGGCATTTTGGAGTGCAAACCCCATCTGGATTCCAAGAAAACCAAAACTCATGTTCCAGATCTCCCAGAAACTTAATCTACGTTTTTGCATATCGTACAATTAACGTTTACGATAAGCATAAGGCTTATCAAAACTTATTTTAGGTAGGAAGTAAAAATATAAGTTCTGATAAATTAACTAAGCTGGGGTAAATATATATAAAATTTTAAAGATGGTAATCGAAAATTACTCGAGAATCGAGAATTAAATACTCCAGGGAGTATTTAAAATTCAAAAATAGCTCTCCACGACTGGATTAAAAGTAGTTTACAATTTGGTAGAATTTCTTTCTATCAAATTGGTTTCTACAATTACTGTTCTATAAGATTCTTCTTCCTCTGGTTTTCTTTCCAGTTTATCTATTAAAAGTCTGGCAGCTTCAGCTCCCATACGTTCGCCGTGTTGACTTACAGTGGTAAGGCTGGGAATAAATCTTTTTGAAAGCTCCCCATCTGTAAAACCAATTACAGAGACATCTTCTGGAACTTTTAAACCTTTTTCCTGAATGGCTTTTATCGCGTAAATGGCAAAATGCTCGTTCACTGCGAAAACTGCATCGACTTCATTTTTATCAATAAAGTCTTTAATTTCAGTTTCGCTATTATCCATATCCTCTATTTTAAGGATAAGGCTTTCATCAATTTCTACATTATTTTCTCTTAAAACCTCAAGATAACCACGGGTTCTTAATTTCCCTACGCTCACATAATCTACCGTAGAAACAAGCCCGATTTTCTTTGCTCCATTTTCGAGTAAATAATGTACTGCTTTTTTAGCACCAATAACATCATCAATAATCACTTTATCGCAATGAATTTCATCTACTACCCTATCAAATAAAACCACGGGCATTCCCTGGTTGGTAACTTCGGTAAGGTGATGGTAATCTTCTTTTTGCATGGTTTCTTTTGCCAAAGAAAGAATAAAACCATCGGTACTGCCATTGGCCAGCATTTCAAGGTTTAGTACTTCTTTATCAAAAGAATTGTTGGAAAGACACACAATTACGTTGTACCCCATTTCGTTGGCAACCTGCTCTACCCCACTAATTACTGTAGTAAAGAAATAATGAACAATTTCAGGAATAATAATTCCTATAGTTTTTGTTTTTCGGTTTTTAAGACTGAGTGCGATATTATTAGGCCGGTAGTTATATAATTTTGCAAAAGCCTTGATTTTTTTACGGGTTTCTTCCCCAATTTCTGAACTGTCTCGTAGAGCTTTTGAAACAGTAGAAATTGATACGTCTAATTCTCTTGCAATTTGTTTTAGGGTCAATTTTGGCTTCATAAAAATCTATTATTTAAAAATAACTCAGGGATAATTTTTAAGATGTCGTAAAAATACCATAAAAATTACGCTATACCCGCAAAAATCAAAAGTTTTCAACACTCAAACGTTTGCGCAAAATACTGGTAAGGGAATGCCTATTTCTTTACATTCTGTTTACATACTTTTAACCTCAGGAAGTAAAAATATAAGCATAATTTTTAGTAAAAATCAATAAAATAATTTATGAAAACACTATTTAAAAGCACGTTGATGTTGCTCTTAATGCTACCAATGAGCTTTTTTGCGCAGGAGACTGTGAGTGGCGTTGTTAGCGAAAGCGCAACCGGCCTTCCAATTCCCGGCGCAAACGTTATTGTGAAAGGAACAACTAATGGTGCAGTCACAGATTTTGATGGTAATTATACCATTCAAAACGTAAGTGAAGACGATATTCTTGTCTTTTCTTTTCTTGGTTTTGCCAGTCAGGAAATTCCTTATGAAGGGCATGCAACTTTAGATGTTCAATTAGACGAAGATCAGGCTACTTTAGAAGAAGTAGTTCTTATTGGTTACGGTAGCACATCTGAACAGGATGCAACAGGATCAGTAGAAAAGATTTCTTCGGAAAGCTTTAACCAGGGCGCAGTTGTTTCACCAGAACAATTAATTTCGGGTAAATCGGCCGGGGTTAGAATTACTCCCGGAAGCGGTGAACCAGGTGGTGGTTCTGAAATTAGAATTCGTGGTGGTTCTTCCCTATCGGGTAACAACTCCCCACTTATTGTAGTAGATGGTGTGCCATTAGACCAAAGAGGAGTTCAGGGTGTTAGAAACCAGTTAAACTCTATTAACCCAAACGAAATTGAAGATTTCGTAATATTAAAAGATGCTGCTGCAACCTCTATTTATGGTTCCAGGGCTTCTAACGGGGTAATTTTAATTACTACCAAATCTGGTAAAAAAGACTCTCCGCTTGCGTTAAGTTACGATCTTAAAGTATCTGCCGGGAGAATTATAGACAAGGTAGATGTGTTGGATGCCGATCAGTTTCGTACTTTAATAAACGAAACTCCGGGAACAGATCCTTCTTTATTAGGAGATGCTAATACCGACTGGCAAGACCAAATTTACCAAACTGCTGTAGGAGCAATACATAACTTTACGGCAACTCAAGGTTTCGAGAATTTCTCTTACCGGGTAAATTATAACCATACTTCGCAAACAGGAGTTTTAAAGACCGATGTTTATGAAAGAAATGCCCTTAACATTGCTCTTAACCAGGATTTATTTGATAATCACCTAAAATTATCTTTAACTTCTAAAGGAATTGTAGATGAAAACCGTTTTGCAGATCAGGGTGCTATTGGTGCAGCCGTAGGCTTTGACCCTACCCAACCTGTTTATAATGAGGGAAGTTACTTTGATGGATATTATGAGCACACACTTTCACCTCAACAACAACAAATACAAGCTACACGTAACCCATTAGCACTTTTAGAGCAATTAGATGGCCGTGGAGTTACTAAAAGAAATATCACTAACCTGAATTCCGAATATAAATTCCATTTTCTACCGGAATTGAAATTTAATGTAAATGCAGGTTTTGATTATTCAGAGAATGATGGTTATAATAGAAGACCATTAACTTCTGCTGCAAACAACCAGGATATTCCTTATTTTGAAGATTATGGTGGTTTCAACAGAAATACCCTTCTGGATTTCTATTTCAATTACAAAAATGATATAGATTTTCTGGACACTGAAATTGATTTAACTGCAGGACACTCTTACCAGGAATTCTTTATCACCAGTAAAACAACTGAGACAGTTTCTAATAATATTCTTGAGTCCCCACGAGATACCGATCGTAATGCACTGGAATCTTATTTTGGTCGTGCCAGTTTTGATATTGCCGATAAATACCTGATTTCAGGTAGTGTACGTAGAGATGGTTCTTCCAGATTTGGAGGAGATAATAAATGGAGTATTTTCCCTGCATTATCTGTAGGTTGGAAATTACACAACGAAAATTTTCTTGCAGATTCTAATGTATTAAACCAATTAAAACTCCGTGCAGGATATGGGGTAACCGGTAACCAGGAAATTGGACCAAATTATGGATATTTCGGAACTTATAATCCGAGTGTTGGTGGGGCGCGTTACCAGTTTGGTAATCAATTCTACAATACATTACGTCCTGAAGCATACGATTCTGACCTGAAATGGGAAGAATTACAAACCTATAATGTTGGTATAGACTACGGTTTCTTTAATAACAGAATCTCTGGTACCGTTGAAGCGTATTACCGCGAAACCGAAGACCTTTTAGCCACGGTTCCGGTACCTGCAGGAGCTAACCTTACAGACCTTTTAGTTACCAATGTTGGTAGCACGGTGAGTAAAGGACTTGAATTTGGAATTAATGGTGCTATTATTCAACAGGAAGATTTCAATTGGGACGTAAATTACAATTTAACTTTCCAGGATTTAGAAATCACCAACCTTACTTTAGGCGAAGATCCTAACTTCGAAATACCACAAGGAGGAATTAGCGGTGGTGTTGGTAACAACATCCAGTTATGGAAAGAAGGTTACGACCCTACAACCTTTAACGTTTTCCGACAGGTTTACAATGAAGACGGGCAACCAATAGAAGGTGCTTATGTAGATGTGAACGGAGATAATGAAATTACAGAAGAAGACAGGGTTCCTTACAAAAAAGCTACTCCAGATTACTTTATGGGATTAACTAATACTATGAGGTATAAAAACCTTGATTTCAGCTTTACTTTTAGAGGTAACTTCGGAAATTACATGTACAACAATACCCAGTCAAGTAATGGGTTTGTTGGAGCCGGTACGGTGACCCCACAGCCTTACTATTCAAACTTCAACAGCAATGTTTTAGAAAGTAGTTTCAACAATAACCAGTTCTTTTCAGATTATTATATTCAGAAGGCTGATTTTGTGAAATTGGATAACATATCTGTAGGATATTTATTTCCTGGAGAAGAGTTGGACATTAGAACTTCACTAACCGCCACCAATGTATGGACCATAACCGATTATGAAGGTTTAGATCCGGAAATTGCAAACGGGATAGACAACAATTTTTATCCAAGATCTACCACAATAGTACTTGGTTTAAATCTTTCATTTTAAGAAAAAATATATAATAAATTAGTTATGTTAAAAACACTAAAACCATTCTTAATCCTATTTATGAGCGCCGGTTTCTTCTGGTCTTGTGAAGACGATTTAGATTTGCAGCCTGAAGATAACAGGCTCACGGCCGAAACTACCTTTGAAGATCCAGAATCTTACAAACAGTTTTTAGCCAAACTTTATGCCGGTCTTGCGATAAGTGGCCAGGAAGGCCCCGCCGGTGACCCAGATCTTGAAGGTCTAGACGAAGGTTTCTCGCAATATTTAAGATTATACTGGTCTATGCAGGAACTTACTACAGATGAAGCTGTAATTGGCTGGAACGATGGTACAATTCAAGACCTACACGCCCAAAACTGGACTGCAGGAAACGAGTTCATTAGAACTATGTACTCAAGGATTATGTACCAGGTTGCTCTTACTAACGAGTTTATAAGACAGAGCACTCCGGAGCTTCTAGAATCTCGCGGTCTTGCTTCTGAAGAAAGAGAAAATGTAGCCCGTTACCGAGCTGAAGCAAGGTTTTTAAGAGCTTTACATTATTATCACGCTTTAGATTTATTTGGAAATGTTCCATTTGTAACCGAAGAAGATGCCATAGGAGCAAGCCTTCCGCAGCAAATTCAGAGACCGGAATTATATGATTTCGTAGAAAGTGAACTTTTAGCTATAGAAAACGACATTGTGGCCGCGAATTCTAATGAATACGGCCGTGCTGACCAGGCTGCAGTTTGGATGCTACTTTCTAAACTTTATTTAAATGCTGAAGTTTATACCGGTGAGGCCCATTATACTGAAGCTTTAGATTATTCTGAAAGAGTGATTAACGCAAACTATAGTTTAGCAGATGATTACCAAAAATTATTCCTGGCAGATAATGATTCTAATGGGGCACAATCTGAGGTAATATTCCCTATCACTTTTGATGGGCAACAAACCCAATCCTACGGTGGAATGGCATTTATCATCCATGCTGCTGTAGGTGGCGATATGGACCCTGCAGACTTTGGAGTTAGCAGTGGCTGGGCCGGCTTAAGAACTACTGCTGCCCTGGTAGATAAATTTCCTAATGGAGCAGAATCTCAGGACGAAAGAGCACTTTTCTTTACGGAAGGACAAACCAAAGAAATAGATGAAATTTCCAGCTTTAACGACGGTTTTGCGATCACTAAATTTAAAAATGTGACTGTAGATGGCGAATGGGGATCTGATGACACCGGGGAATTCCCGGACACAGATTTTCCATTGTTTAGACTTGCAGATGCATATTTAATGTATGCTGAAGCTCACCTAAGAGGAGGTGGTGGTAGTGAATCGGCTGCTTTAGGTTATATAAATGAATTAAGGGAAAGAGTTGATGCCGACCAAATTGGAGGATCAGACCTAAATTTAGATTTCATACTGGATGAACGCGCCCGTGAATTATACTGGGAAGCTCATAGAAGAACAGATCTTATAAGGTTTAACCAATTTACTGAAAACGGAATCTGGCCCTGGAAAGGAGATGTTCCGCAGGGAGCAACTACCCAAAGTTACAGAGACCTTATGCCTATACCGGCTTCAGATTTAGGAGTTAACACCAATTTAGAACAAAATCCAGGATATTAATTTTATAAAAGAATTAAAATGAAAAAATTTTCAATTTTATTTTTAGCATTTATCGCGCTACTAAATTTTAGCGCGTGTACACAAGACGACGATATTGTTTTCGTTGCACAACCGGACCCGGAAGGAATTCAGTTTAGCAATTCATTTCAAAACACCTATGTGTTACCATCTGGAAACCCGGATAATCTTGCCGAAAGATTTGTTTGGAACGAAGTAGATTTTGAAGCTCCTACCACAATTACTTATGAGTTACAGGGATCTACAGCTGAGGATTTTGGAGACTTAATGGTAATAGGAAGCACGGATAATAATAATCTAGGTGTAAGCATTGGCCAAATGAGAGAACTTGCTGAAGATGCAGGTCTTGATAACGATCCTGAAACTGAAGCGCCAAATACGGGTATAGTTTACTTTAAGGTACGTGCTTTTGCCGGTGACGGGGAAGGAAACGCTTTAGAAGAATTTTCTGAAACCATCGCTCTCAATGTAGAGCTACCAGAAGCTGAAGAAGAAGGTGAAGCGCCAAAAATGGAGCTATTCCTTGTTGGTGACGCTACTGAAGCAGGTTGGGATCCAGCCAATAACAACACTCCTTTATTTAGAGATGGTGAAAATGAGTCTGTTTACTACTTTGAAGGAAGATTTGCCGGAGGAGGAGATATAGAAGGCTTCAAATTTTTACAAACTACTGAGTGGCAGCCACAATGGGGGCTTTCGAATGGTGAACTTACTAACAGTGAGATCTTAGGTGATGATCCTGATGCTTTCCCGGTAGAAGATGATGCTTACTATTCATTAATGGTAAATGTTGAAGAAATGACTTATACCTGGGAGGAAATAGACGAAAGTACAGCCGAAGTTCAAACAAACATCGGGATAATTGGCGATGCCACTCCTGGTGCGTGGGATGATGATACTGATATGACTCAGTCTGAATTCAACCCTCATATCTGGTATATCGAAGGAATTGAATTAACTGATGGTGAAGCGAAGTTTAGAGCAGATGACGCATGGGATCTAGATTGGGGTGGAGCAACTCCAGTTAGCGGGGAAACTACAGTAGCTGGACCAAATATTCCAGTGAGCGCAGGAACTTACGATGTGTGGTTTAACACACTGGATGGTCGATATATCTTTATCCCACAAGGGGAAGAGTAAAAGACTCAATTAACTAAAAGGGCTGCCGCGTGCAGCCCTTTTTAATTCTTATTAATTATGAAAAAAACTAAATTTTTATTCCCTTTTCTTTTCAGCTTACTGTTAGTGGTATCCGGCTGTTCTAAAGATGACGATGAAGTTGTTGATGAAACAGATGATATAACTGGCGGCGAAGAAGAGGAAATACCAACTCCGCAAGATCCCGAAGCCTTAGATCTTTCACAATATACAAGCGGACAAAAAGTAATGATGCAAACTTTCTACTGGGATGTAGAACCGCGCTTTGAGTGGTGGAACAATCTTTCAGATAAAGTTGAAGGCTGGGCAGATGCCGGGATAGATAGAATATGGCTTCCCGTGGCTACCAAAGGCCAATCTGGCGGTTACTCTATGGGGTACGATCCTTCAGATTATTTCGATTTTGGAGAATACGATCAACACGGGACCGTTCCTACACGTTTTGGAACTCGCGAAGAGCTGGAAAATCTTATCTCTAAATCTCACGAGCTGGGCTTAGAGGTGATTGCAGATATCGTTTTAAACCATAATTCGGGCGGCGGCCTGGAATACAATCCATATCGCGAAAAGGATACCTATACCCTATTCAACGAAGAATATGGAAACGCCTCAGGAATGTTCAATAGAAACTACGAGCATTTTCATCCGAACGATGTGAGCCAAAGTGATGAGGGCGATCTTTTCTTTTCTGAACAGGATGTAGATCACGATGTTCCTTATGTGCAGGATTGGTTTTGGAAGAAAGAAAATTCGGTCGCAAAATATTACAAAAATGAAATGGGTTTTGACGGCTGGCGATTTGATTATGTAAAAGGTTTTGGAACCTGGGTAATTGAAGATTGGATGAGCGAAGTTGGCGGATTTGCTGTTGGAGAGAATTTTGACGGAAATGCAGATGTTCTGGTAGACTGGGTTGATGCCACCGGAGTTTCAGCTTTCGATTTTGCCGCCTTCTATAAAATGGAAGAAGCTTTTGATCGTTTTGACGACCTAAATTATTTAGACGGAAATACACTTCGTAAGGTAAATCCTGACAAAGCTGTGACTTTTGTAGCGAATCATGACACCGAAAAAGACGAAAATGAAGACAATCGCATCGCTTCAGAAAATAAAATGAAGGCTTATGCCTATATTTTAACTCACGACGGATATCCTACAATTTTCTACTCAGATTACGAAAATGAAGCTTTTAACGAAGAAATCAAGCAGTTAATCGAGATTCATAATAGTCTGGCACTTGGTGATGTAGAAGTACTTCATGTAGATAATAACGAATATGTAATGAAAAGGGAAGGGAATGCTGAAAACCCCGGATTAATTCTATATATTAGCACCGAAAGTACTACCAAGCGTAGAAACGTTCAAACTAATTGGAATAACGTTACCTTATTAGATTATAGTGGTAACACAACATACACCCCTACCTCCGATGAAAACGGAATGGCAATAATTGAAGCTCCGGCGAATGGATATTCAATATACTCCATCACGAAATAGGTTTTATTTTGAATTTTCATAGGTGTTAATTCAAAGACTGGCTGGTTGTTAATTCAACCAGCCTCTTTTTTTTCCAGAAATTCGGCTTTTATTTTATTTTCGATATTAATTTAATCAATTTCTCTTCCCGGTTTTCTCCTAAATTTATAACACTATTGACCAGGTCATTACCCTGCCCCAAAAATCAGGCTATCTATTAATTAAGATTATCGCATATTCCGAAACCTACCAGGGTAAGATTCATTATTTAGAAGAAAACAATTACCCTTCAGTTCGGTACGCTGTAATAAGCCAATTTTAATTCTACCAGTCTTATTTTTATTTTCGTTTTGAAAATAATTTTGTCTTATTATTTATAATTTATATAATTTTTTTATAATTACAATATCTTTATAAAAATTTACTTATAGCACTTAATCCTCGCTAAAGAGGTACTTCTGAAGCTTACTATTAAGATAGGATGTATGAAGATACTGCAAGTCCTAACCTAAAAAATAACAAGGAGACAAATAATTCAGCTGCAGACGTAATAGAGTAAAAAAATTGATAAATATTTTCTTTTAAATTGAAAATCAATAGACAATCACCAAAATCTAAATAAGAACCTATGTCGAATTACAGAGTTTTCCTTTGTTCACTAGCCTTAGCAACAACTTTATTTTCTTGTAAGAATGAAGCAGAAAAAAAAGAGCTACGACAGGACAAACGTCCTAACATTGTCTTTATGATGTCTGACGATCACGCCTATCAAGCAATAAGTGCGTATAGTGATAAGCTAATTAATACCCCGAATATCGATAGGCTGGCGCAGGGAGGTGTTCTTTTCAATAATGCTTCGGTAACCAACTCTATTTGTGCGCCTTCGCGTGCGGTAATTTTAACCGGCAAACACAGTCATTTAAATGGGAAAATTGACAACCTCAGTAAATTTGATACGACGAATGTAACTTTTCCGCAAATCTTACAGGATGCCGGATACCAAACCGCAATGTTTGGAAAATTACACTTTGGAAACAATCCAAAAGGTTTTGATGAATTTAAAATCTTACCCGGCCAGGGAAGTTATTATAACCCACGCTTTATAACCAAAGACGGAGATACTGTAATTGATGGTTATGTGACCGATATTATTACAGATCTAACCATTAACTGGCTGGAGGAAGAACGCGATAAAGAAAAACCATTCTTATTGATGTATTTACATAAAGCTCCACACCGCGCCTGGTTACCAGCGGAAAGACATTACAAAGAATTTACAAAAAAAGAATTCCCACTACCAGAAACCCTATTCGATGACTATACTCGTATTCAGCCCGAAGATCTTAAATCAAATTCTCCCGATGCGTCTAAGGAATACAATTTCGATGAGCCAAATACTCGCAAAAGTACAGCCGCAAAAACGGCTGAAATGAATATTCTTACCCACATGATTCTTACAAACGACAATAAGCTAAAAGACACAACAATCCAAAAACTGGGAATAGAAGAACGGTACCTGGGAGATCCTACCAGTAGAATGAATAAAGAGCAAAAAGCTGCCTGGGATAGGGTTTACGATCCAATAAATAAAGAGTTCGAAGAAAAATATCCAGATATGGATGATGAGGATTTAATGAAATGGAAATACCAACGTTACATGCAGGATTACCTGGGAACTATTGCTTCAGTAGATGAAAATGTAGGGCGCGTTTTAGACTATTTAGATGATAATAACTTATCTGACAATACCATAGTGGTTTATACTTCAGATCAAGGCTTCTATTTAGGAGAACACGGTTGGCTCGATAAAAGATTTATGTATGAAGAATCTTTTAGAACTCCTTTACTTATAAAATGGCCAAACAAGATAAAAGCAGGTATCACCGAAGAGGAAATGGTGCAAAACCTGGATTTTGCACAAACATTCTTAGATGCTGCCGGTGTAAATGCTCCAGATGAAATGCAAGGTAAGAGTTTATTACCATTATTAACGGGCGAAAAAGAGGCCTGGGATAGAGATGCTGTTTATTATCATTATTATGAATATCCTGCAGAGCATGCTGTAAAAAGACATTACGGTATTGCTACTAAAGATTATAAGATCATCCACTTTTACTATGATGTAGATGAATGGGAACTTTACGACCGTAAAAACGATCCGCAAGAATTGCATAATGTATTTTACGATCCAGATTATACAGAAGTGAGAGAAATGATGGTTAAGAAACTAAAAGAAACCCGTAAAAAATACAAAGATTCTGAAGAGCTGGATAAGCAATTTATTAAGGTTTACGAGGATAAATAAGCAGGAGGTATTACGATTTTTGTAATAATCCCTGCGAGCAGCCTTGCTCTCGTTTCCACATATACTCAAGGATAAAGATCTGATTATTACTAATAAAAAAATCCTGAAAATCTTTCGGAACTGTTCATATAAGAATTATTAAAAAAAGCCGAGGGTGTAAAATAAACTCTGTCTGAATAGAATTATTTATTAATTTCAATCAGACAGAATTATGACAACAAAAGAACAACAGGAATTCGAGAAAAAGGTGCTTGACCAGTTTATGTCAGGCAAAAGCCTTTTTGGTGCAGACGGAGCTTTTGCACCGATGCTAAAGAACGTAATTGAGAAAGCCCTTCAGGCAGAAATGGACTCCCATCTGGATAGTGATGAGCGTGCCAAGGGGAATAAGCGTAATGGCAAAGGAAAGAAAAAGCTTAAAAGTGGCTTTGGCTCCTTTGATATTGAGACCCTTGAAGATCGTCAAAGCAGTTTTGAACCGGAATTGGTTAAAAAGCGACAAACCATTTTAGCAGATAATCTTTCTGATAAGATCATCGGTCTTTATGGGCTTGGGATGAGTTATCGGGATATTTCCAGTCATATCAAGGAAATGTACGATACCGATATTTCCCATACTGTTTTAAGCCAGATAACCGATCAGATCATTCCTGATATCAAAGCCTGGCAAAGCCGTCCTTTAGAACCGCTCTACTGCATTGTATGGCTTGATGCAATGCATTATAAGGTTAAGGTGGATGGGAAGATTACCCATAAAGCACTCTACAATATTCTGGGCATCACCAAAGAAGGGAGGAAGGAAGTCCTTGGCATGTATATCTCTGAGAGCGAAGGTGCCAATTTCTGGCTACAGGTTTTAACCGACCTTCATAACCGTGGATTACAGGATATCCTTATTGCCTGTACCGATAACCTAAGGGGTTTTACCGAAGCGATCTTAAGTGTATATCCAAAAGCCCAGGTACAGCTTTGTATCGTTCACCAAATTCGTAATTCACTGAAGTATATTGCCTCTAAGGATCAAAAGGAATTTATGAAAGACCTGAAAAAGGTCTATAGAGCCATTACTAAAGATGTAGCCGAAGATGAATTATTAAACCTGGAAGAGAAATGGGGCAGTAAATATCCTGTGGTCATTGAAAGCTGGCAGCGTAACTGGGAGCAGTTATCCCAGTATTTTCAGTACACCCAACCCATTAGAAAGATCATTTACACCACCAATGCCGTGGAGGGCTTCCATCGTCAGATCAGGAAAGTTACCAAGACCAAAGGAGCATTTACCAGTGATATGTCCCTGCTTAAACTAGTCTATCTAGTGACAAAGAATATTGAGAAGAAATGGACCGCCCCATTACATAATTGGAGCCTTACGATTCAGCAATTTTATATTAAATTTGGAGACCGTATACCACTGGAAATAAACGCAAATTCCTCTGGGGCTAGCCCCAGAGGAATTGAAAGATCAGACAGAGTTTAATTTACAGACCCAAAAAGCCGTCTGTCACAAAATGAAGACGGCTTTCAAACTAAAACACATTATTGAAAAAACTACTTAACTTTATATATTTCTGTAATTGAAATCTTTAATTACTTCTTAATTAAATTTGTTTAAGTTTAATATGTCTCCAGTACACTTTAATCCCTCCCCCATCGTGAATTTGCAAAGCGATTTTACCGGTAGCAGCTCCTATTTTTTCATCAGAAAAATCAACCATTTCTACACCGTTTAACCAACTGGTTACCTGGTTGCCTTTTACTCTTATCTTTAATTTATTCCATTCTCCATACCTAAGTGCATCTTCTTTTTCTGGGGCTGGTTTAATCAACCAACCACGTCCATAAGATTCATAGATCCCACCTGTATAAAGATTTGGTGGTGCCACTTCTATCTGCCAACCAGCTATTTTAGTACCTTCAATTTCAGACCTTATAAATACTCCGCTATTTCCATCAGCTTCTTGTTTAAATTCTAAATTCAATTCAAAATCTTTGTAATTTTCTTTAGAGGCAAGATATCCATATGCTTTATCGGGACCGCTCTCTGAGATCAACAATCCATCTTCTACATACCATTTCTCAGTACCATGTATTTTCCATCCTTCCAGATCTTTTCCATTAAAAAGATCTTTTCCAGATTGACAACCCGTAAATGCAAAACTCAATAAGATCGCAACTAAACTAATTTTTGTAACTAATCAGTGTCTAATATAGTTGTTTTAAAAGCATGACAAAAAGA
>NZ_CAXAVR010000057.1:0-16583 GCF_963972535.1 uncultured Salegentibacter sp. | reverse complement strand
GCGATGGTTTTAGGAAACTATATTATTGAAGATATGGGCGGAAATATCGTTGATTCCGGATTTGGTGGAATTGGTCCTATTTTATTACCTATGGCTATTGCCGGTGCGGGAATCATTATTTCCATAATCGGAACCTTATTAGTGAAAATTAGCAGTAACTCGGCTAAGGAAGCTGAGGTTCAAAAAGCATTAAATATTGGAAACTGGACGGCTATTGGACTTGTTGCTGTTGCCAGTTATTTTCTGGTAACCTGGATGCTTCCTAAAGAAACCCTAACTATGGGCTTTTTTGTTGGCGGGGCAGAAGGATTTGAATATATGGATATCTCTTCAATTAGAGTGTTTTACGCGTGTTTAGTGGGAATTGTTGTTGGTGGTGTGATTTCAGCAGTAACAGAATATTATACAGGACTTGGTAAAAAACCTGTACTTTCTATCGTACAAAATTCCAGTACAGGAGCGGGAACAAATATTATTGCCGGTTTGGCTACCGGAATGATCTCAACATTTCTTTCAGTTTTATTGTTTGCGTTCGCTATTTGGGCTTCTTACGCTTTTGCCGGATTCTACGGTGTTGCGCTTGCAGCATCAGCAATGATGGCGACTACCGCTATGCAGTTAGCTATTGATGCCTTTGGACCAATAGCCGATAATGCAGGTGGAATTGCTGAAATGAGTGAACTTCCAGCTGAGGTTAGAGAACGTACAGATATCCTGGATTCCGTAGGAAACACCACGGCAGCTACCGGAAAAGGTTTTGCGATCGCTTCAGCAGCACTTACTTCACTTGCGCTTTTTGCCGCATATGTGACTTTTACCGGAATAGACGGGATTAATATTTTTAAAGCACCAGTGTTGTCAATGTTGTTTATTGGCGGAATGGTGCCTGTTGTTTTTTCGGCATTAGCAATGAAATCTGTTGGGAAAGCAGCGATGAAAATGGTGGAAGAAGTTAGACGACAGTTTAAAAGTATTCCCGGAATTATGGAAGGAACTGCAAAACCTGAATATGATAAATGTGTCGCTATTTCTACCGAAGCAGCCTTAAAAGAAATGTTGTTGCCGGGAGTTTTAACCATTGGTTTTCCTATCGCGATCGCCCTAATCCCAATGCTTTTTAGATATGAAAATGTATTGATCGCTGAAATGCTTGGAGGTTATATGGCCGGGGTTACGGTAAGCGGAGTGCTTTGGGCAATTTTTCAGAATAATGCCGGCGGTGCCTGGGATAATGCTAAAAAATCTTTTGAGGCAGGAGTTATGATTAATGGGGAAATGACTTACAAAGGTTCTGAGGCCCATAAAGCGGCGGTTACCGGAGATACAGTTGGTGATCCTTTTAAAGATACTTCAGGTCCTTCGATGAACATTTTAATAAAATTAACCTGTTTAATCGGTTTAGTGATCGCCCCAATTTTAGGTGGCCATACCGAAAGCGATATTCCTAATGAAGGTGCAGCGATAGAAAATGGGATGATAATAAATAGTAATGCTTTAGCCGGAGATACTTCAAAAGAAGTTCAGGTGAATATGACTTCAGAAGGAGGTGAAACTATCGCTAAAGTGAGAATCACCACTACTAAAAAAGGAAAAACCACAGTTCAGCAAAAAACCTTTACGGGTACTAAAGCTGAAGTTGAAAAACAGGTACAGGACTTAAAAGATAAAGCCTGATAGTTTCAGGTTTTAAAAAATAAAAGAGGCTGTTTGATTTTTCTGATCTCGTCAAGCTGAACTTGTTTCAGCTTCTAATATCTTAGATCCTGAAACAAGTTCAGGATGACGGTTCTAACAGGAATATTCAACCAGTCTCTTTCTTTATATAAAAAGTTGCTGATGCCTCTTTTTTACTCGATAATTGAGATTAAATGCTCTGAGGCTTGCCTCGAAATCAAATTATATTTTCCAATCATAATGCTTCGTGAGCTTGCTCCGAAGTAGTTTACTTATCAATTCTTTCGCATAAGGTTTTGGCGCCTTAAAGCTGAGCTTACCATTCATTTTTTAATTCATCTTGAAGCTGAAAGCCTTTCCAATTTTAACAAAGCTACAACTAAGCTTCCGCGGTAATTCCTTTAATTTTAAATAGAAAAGAAACATAAATTAAAATTCAATATTATGGCTAAAGATCATGGACCATCAATTAAAAACGATGAACAGTACGAGGAACTTCGTGATGAAGGAATGAGCAAATCTAAAGCTGCCAGAATTGCCAACGATTCTAAATCGGGAGAGAAAGGTGGAAAAGCCGATAAATATGAAGAGCGTACCAAAGAGGAGCTCTATGAGAAAGCCCAGGAGATTGGGATTGAAGGCCGAAGCGATATGAGCAAGGATGAATTGATTAAAGCCCTTAGAAACCATTAGAATGAGATCTATATGGAATGGCTCTATTAGCTTCGGACTGGTTTCTATCCCGGTAAAATTATACTCGGCTTCAGAAAGCAGAAAACTCGATCTAGATATGTTAGATCGGCACGATAATGCCCGTATTCGTTACAAAAGGGTAAATGAAGATACCGGGAAAGAAGTGGAATGGAAAGACATTGTAAAAGGTTTTAAGCAGGACGATGAGGATTACGTGGTTTTAGAGAAAGAAGATTTTGAAAATGCCAACCTCAAAAAAAGTAAAACCATAGATATTGAAGAGTTTGTGGAAGAAGATGAGGTGGCCGAGGTTCTTTATAAAAAGCCTTATTTCCTGGAGCCGCAAAAAGAGGGTGGGAAATCCTATAATTTACTTCGTGATGCGCTTAAAAAAACCGGAAAATTAGGTGTGGCTACATTTGTAATGCGGCAAAAAGAACACTTGAGTTTAGTTGGTGTTTACGATAAAGCTCTGGTCTTACACGTAATTAGGTTTGCCGAAGAAATTAGGGAGACAAAAGATATAAAACTTCCTAAAACTAAAGTTGCCAAGAAAGAGGTTGATATGGCGATTTCCCTTATAGATCAGTACACCACGAAGTTTGATCCCGATAAATATAAAGACGTGTATAACGATCAATTAATGAAAATTATCGAATCTAAAAGTACCGGCAAAAAACCTAAACCACAGAAATTTAAAGATGAGCCTACTGAGGCAAAAGATCTTATGGCAAAATTAAAGGCCAGTCTTGATAAAAAGAAAAAGTCTAAAGCATCCTAAAAGATGAGTTTAGCCGATTATAAAAAAAAGCGAAACTTTAAAAACACGCCAGAGCCCGGCGCCGATTTTTCTACTGAAAATCGCGGGCGGTTTGTAATTCAGCGGCACGAAGCTACCCGTTTGCATTACGATTTACGCCTGGAAATGGAAGGCGTTTTAAAAAGTTGGGCCGTGCCTAAAGGCCCTTCCATGAATCCGAAAGATAAACGCCTGGCAATTGAAACTGAAGATCATCCCGTTAAATATTTAGATTTTGAAGGTACTATCCCAAAAGGAAATTATGGAGCGGGGGAGATGCAGATTTGGGATAAAGGCACGTTTAAAGCTGCGGCAAAAACCAATGATAATCTTGAAGAACAATGGGAAGATGGTAACCTGAAAATGGTCTTTAGTGGCAGCAAAATTAAAGGTGAATTTGCGTTAGTGAAAACTAAGCGAGGTGATAAAAAGAACCAGTGGTTGTTGATTAAAAAGAAAGACGATTTTTCTACCGATCTGGATTACGATGCGGAAGTTTTTACTGAAAAATCTTCTAAAAGCAAGGATTCCGATAAATCTAAAGGAAAAGTCAGGAAAATAAAACCTTCAGAATTTATAAAGCCCATGCTCGCTACCACGGGCAAAAGAATATTTAACGATCCCGATTGGATTTACGAGTTAAAATGGGACGGTTACCGCGCGCTGGCCAATATTGAAGACGGCAAAGTAGATCTTTATTCCCGCAATGGGATTTCCTTTAATTCTAAGTTTTCAAAATTGGTTAAAGATTTAGAACAGATTGAGCACGATGTGATTTTAGATGGTGAAATCGTGGTATTGAATAAAGAGGGAATTCCGCAGTTCCAGGCTTTGCAAAATTATAGTGAAAACACGCCGGGAGCCTTGCGTTTTTATGTTTTTGATATGCTTTTTCTCAATGGCCATTCTATGCTGGATTTACCACTTTTAGAACGCAAAAGTTTAATCCCTGAAGTTTTGGAAGATCTGGACATGGTTCAATATTGCGATCATATAGAAGGAATGGGCACCGCATTTTATAATAAAGCCATAGACCTTGGATTGGAAGGGGTGATCGCCAAAAAAGCCGATGCTACATATTCTCCCGGGTATAGAACTGAAAAATGGCTAAAGTTAAAAGGTGAAAACACCCGGGAAGTGCTTATTTGCGGTTACACCACTTCAGAAGGTGCTGTTTTTGGTTCCTTAATTATGGGCGCTTATGAAGATGAAGATTTAAAATATATTGGAAATTGCGGCACCGGTTTTTCGAACGACCAACAGAAAGCATTGCTAAAAAAGTTTAAAAGTCGTGAGCGTAAAACCTCTCCTTTTTCAGAAAAAATAAATTTAAAAGGAAGAGAACCGGTTTGGATGCGCCCCGATTTGATTGCTGAAGTAAAGTTTTCAGAAATTACAAAAACCGGTAAATTAAGGCATCCGGTTTTTAAGGCTTTGCGAAAAGATAAAGAACCGGAAGAAATTTTAGCCGAAGACATTGTTGAAAATAAAGTTCCCGAAGAAAAGAAATCAACAAAATCATCTTCTATAAGGAAGTCAGGAGAAAGCCTGGAAATAGATGGGATAGATGTTCCGTTTACTAATCTGGACAAAGTATACTGGCCTGATTCCGGGTTCAGGAAATACGATTTAATAGATTATTACATCCAGGTTTCAGAAGTGATGTTACCCTACTTAAAAGATCGTCCCCAAAATTTACATCGGCATCCTAACGGCATTAAAAAACAGGGATTTTACCAGAAAGACAACGAAGGAAATTTACCCGATTGGATAGCAACCACAGAAATTTATTCGGAATCTTCTGAAAAGGATATTGAGTATTTGCTTTGCCAGAATGAGCCTACGCTTTTATACATGGCCAATTTGGGTTGTATTGAAATTAATCCGTGGAATTCCCGAGTGAAGAATCTTGATTCACCAGATTATACGGTAATAGATTTAGATCCTTCAGATAAAAATACTTTTGAAGAGGTTATTGAAGTTGCCCAGGCTGCAAAAGAGGTGATAGACCTGGCTAAAATTGAGGGTTATTGCAAGACTTCAGGTTCCAGCGGACTTCATATTTATATTCCGCTGGGCGGAAATTATTCTTATGATGAAGCACGGGATTTTACCAAATTGCTGTGTTATTATATCGCAGATAAAGTCCCGAAAATAACCAGTATGGATCGCGCTAAAAAGAAGCGAAAAGACAAGATCTACCTGGATTATTTACAAAACCGAAGAGGCCAAACTTTAGCTTCTGCCTATTGCGCACGCCCAAAACCCGGTGCGCCGGTTTCCGCTCCCCTGGAATGGAAAGAAGTAAAAAGCGGACTTAAAATTCTTGATTTTACCATTAAAGATATGCCGCAGCGAATTCAGAAAAAAGGAGATTTGTTTACCAAAGTACTGGAAGAGGGGATTGATATGGAAAAGGCCATGCAAAACCTGGAATCTTCCTAAAGTTTATCTAAAAGCAGGGCCAGGCTTCTTTATAATTTTTAAATTGACTGGATAATCGAGTCTTGAAAGCTCCCATGCTTACCTCGAAATTAAAATATATTTTCTATAAATACTCCTTGAGATTGCTCGGAGCGAATTTATTTAAAGTGCAAATTAATGAAGAAAAGATTACGCAAACTTGCTGGCCGGTATAAGCTTATAGACCAGGTTTTAATTACACCATATAGAAGCTATGGAACCCATTCACACCTTTATATAAAAGGGCGTGTGTTGGATAATGAACCCTTAAAAATTACCCAGGATGCCAACATTTTTAAAACGATAAAAACCACTTATAAACAATTTGATACGTTTGAAATTCCTGATGCGCAGGTAGATTTAAGTCTTCCGGGAAAAGTACAGGCCACCACACAAAGTGATGACGAAGGTTTCTTTTTATTTGATAATAACATAGAACAAAACCTGGCAGAACACGCCGACGAAGAGGGCTGGCTGGATTATGATATTTTTTATAAAGGTCCGTTAGGAAAAAAGACAGAATTGTTGGAAGATCCTTTTAAGGGAGATTTTTTAATTCCCGATCCAAATGCTGAATATGGAGTAATTAGCGATATAGACGATACTATTTTGCACACCGGCGTAACTTCATTTTTAAAACTGCGGTTGCTGAAAAATTCACTGCTTACCAATGCTTATAATAGAATCCCACTAAAGGGTGCAGCTGAATTTTACCAAAAACTGCACACCGGTAGAGATGGTACGCCTAATAATCCTATTTTTTATTTAAGTAACAGTCCGTGGAATTTATACGAATATCTCAAACTATTTTTAGATCACAATGCTTTCCCGAAAGGGCCAATTTTGCTTCGAAAATTCAGAACGCCTTTTGATGGGAGTATAAAACCTGAAAAACCGCACAAACAAAAAGAGATCGCAAATATTTTAAAGACTTATCCTGAAATGAATTTTATTCTTATTGGTGATAGTGGCGAGCACGATGCATCTATTTACACCGAAATCGCTGCCCAGTATCCAGATAGAATTCTGGCAATTTATTTAAGAAGCGTAAAGCATAAAAAACAAATGAGCCGCGTGCGCAGTATCATAGATAATTTTGAAACCACGCCTGTACTAATGGTTGAGACCTCTCAAGAAGCCGTAGAACATGCCAGGGAACACGGTTTTATTTAGAAAACTAAAAATTTAATCGTCTATACTTTGCCCAACTGCTGTTTTTCTACTTGCAGGCGCTTTTCTTGGCATTGTTCTAAATATATGATCCCATAACGGAGAGGAAACCCCAAAAGCCCTGTCTGATTCGCGATAATGGTGAATACTGTGATGGTGCCATAAAGTTTTCAGGAAATTATTGGGCACTTTAAAAGCGTGTACCGAATAATGCACAGCCAGGTAACCCGCGTATCCTATTAAAAATCCGGCTAAAAATCCGAATACATAATCGCCTAAAACTGCCCGGTAAATTATAAAAAGTACTGTAGCGATTATAAGGCTTAAAACCGGAGGCATTGCCAATCGTGATTTATCTTTAGGATAATCGTGGTGCACCCCGTGCATAGTATAAGAAATTTTCTTTTTACGTTCACTAGTTGCGGGAATATGATACAAATACCGGTGCATTATATATTCTACAAAAGTGAAAAAGAAAAGTCCGGCTACGAAGAGGCCTACCATTATTGGTGTTTCAAACCCTTTTTCGATAATTCCGTAGTAAATTAATGCCACTGCAATTACTCCAAAAATAATCAACGGAAAAGAAATATGCGTGTGCGTAAGTTTTTCTAAAATTGGGTTGTCAAATAACTTTGGAGAACCCTTATGTTTTGGTCTTTTAAGTTTTGTTGATTCCATTTTTATTAGATTTAAAATAAACCATGAATTTCAGCGTCAATACGGTTGATAATATCTCCCAAATCTTCGGGGTTATCTACAAAATTAATATTGTCTACGTCTATTATTAACAAATTTCCTTTGATATAATTGTGTACCCAGGCTTCATATCTTTCATTTAACCTGCTTAAATAATCTATTGAAATCGAGTTTTCGTAGTCCCGACCTCGTTTATGTATCTGCGACACCAAATTAGGAATACTACTTCTTAAATAAATAAGAAGATCGGGTCCCTGCACCACGCTTTCCATAAGGTCAAAAAGCGAACTGTAATTTTTAAAATCCCTATTGGTCATTAAACCCATTGCATGTAGGTTTGGTGCAAAAATATGGGCATCCTCATAAATAGTTCTGTCCTGTATTATCTTTTTTCCGCTTTCACGAATTTGTAAGATTTGCCTAAACCTGCTATTTAAAAAATAGATCTGCAGGTTAAAAGACCAGCGTTCCATTTTATTATAAAAATCTTCGAGATAGGGATTCTCCAATACATCTTCATACTGCGCTTCCCAGTTGTAATGTTTTGCCAATAATTTAGTAAGCGTGGTTTTACCTGCTCCTATATTCCCTGCAATCGCTACGTGCATAAATTCATTAAATTAGATAGTTATTTGGGGCGCTAAAAAAGCGCGGGTGTAAAGATACAAGAATTAAGGCGGCCTGTATTTTACACCCTGTCAAAATACTCATAAATCTTGAAAAGCTAAAGGATTTGAATCTATATCTCCCTAAATTTGATTAAATTAAAACAAGAATTACGGCTTATGACATCAATGTTAAAATTTATTTTCTTTTTATTTTTCTTCGGAATTTTTATCGGTTCGGCGCAGGAAAAGCAAAACGACCATCTTATGATTACTGAAAGTAAGTATGGTTTTGAAAGTACCGTATCAAGATTAGAATCGGTGGTGAAGCAAAATGAAGCCCTTTCACTTTTTGCTAAAATAGATCATTCTGCAAATGCCGAAGATGCGGATTTAGAACTTAACAAAGCCAGTGTTCTAATTTTTGGAAACCCTAAGCAGGGAAGTTTACTTATACAGAAAGATCAGCTTGCCGGTTTGGATCTTCCGCTTAAAATGTTGGTGTATAATAATGCTGATATAACCGAAGTAACATACTGCAGTATAAATTACCTGAAATCAAGGTTTGAATTTAAAGGAGTCAGGAATCTATCTAAGGTGAAAAAAGGGCTTAAAGATATGGCTTCAAAAGCTTCAGGCGGAAAGGTTAAGAAATCGGGAAAATTTAAAGTAGATACCCATGAAGGCATTATTTCAGAAATAAGCGAATTTGATTTTAAAACTACTTACGACCGACTGATCACTGCTATTGAAGAAAATCCTAATCTAAAAATTTTTTCAGAAATAGATCATTTTAAAAATGCAGAGGAGGTGGGTGTGGGATTGCGTTCTACCAGGTTAATCATTTTTGGCAATCCTAAAGTTGGTACACCAATTATGCAGGAGAACTCCAGAATTGCCCTGGAGTTTCCGGTTAAATTTCTGGTTTGGCGGGACGAGGCCGGGATAGTAAAGATTTCTTATAACGATCCTGCTTTTTTAGCCAAAAGGTTTAAACTAACCCAAAATATTTCGCAGTTGGAAACTATGAAAAATGCTTTAGAGAATTTGAGTAAAAATGCAGCGAAATATTAAGTGAGATTATCTTTAACCAGTTTTCTGTATTGATTTGGAGTTATTTTCTCGAAACGTTTAAATTGACGGTTAAAATAGCTGGTATTGTTAAATCCGCTCTTATAAGCGATATCGGCAAACTTGCTATTTGTTCTTTGGATTAGTTTCTTCGCAAATTTAATTCGTTCCCCGTTTAGATAATCTATAGGACTTTCACCAAGCGTATTTTTAAAACTTCGGTAAAAATTTGAAGTACTCATGCAGGCTTTATCTGCCAGTTTATCTACCTGAATGTTTTCGGTAAGATGTTCCCGCATATATTTTACGATAAACGCCATTCTATTATTATCAAAAAGCGTTTCATTATCCAGCAGCATTACTTTTGCTTTAGTTTGAAGTAACCTGATAATAAGTTCCTTTACCATTAAATCTAACAACGCATCTTTAGCTTTACCATCTTCCAGGAAAGTGCTAAAAATGCGGTCTAGCACAAATTGAACCTGATGATTATTAGCTAAATGAACAGCGCTGGCATCAAAGCTATGATGATCATTTTCGAAATCTATTCGAGTATTTTCATTAAAGATTTCTACGGTTTCTTTTATTTTATCGGGATCAATTCCCAGGGCGAGGCAACGTGTAGGATTTTTTGAATTGGCAAGGGGAAAATCTATTAGCATTTTTTTATCTGAAGGTAACACCACCGATTCTCCCGGGAAAAAATCAAAAGATTTCATTCCTTCCAGGTGCATTATTTTTTTGCCCGTAAGCATACTCGCAATAATTGGAAAACTAAACTGAAGGTTTACACTTTCTGCTACCTGCCGGGTTTCAAAAACATTTAATTCAGCATAATCAGCACTGTAGATCGTCCTGTTTTCAATAGAAGTATTCAGCTTTAAATTGCGATTATAGTTTGATATATTGGTATTCAAAACCCGTTTAATTTAATAAGTTAATAGTAATGTAATACTTATTTGTAGAAAAGTTCAATTATTTACTCTTAAAATTAGGGATATTAGGAATGTAATTTAAAAAATATTTCTATGAGCTATTCAGCACCAAAATTTAAAGAAAAATATGGCAATTTTATTAACGGGAAATTTCAGGATCCCATAGATGGGAAATACTTTGAGAACCATTCGCCGGTAGATAATAAATTACTAGCCAAATATCCAAGATCTAACGATAAGGATGTAAAAAGCGCGATAGAAGCTGCTAACAATGCTAAAGATGAATGGGGCAAAACTTCGGCCTCAGAACGGGCTGCGATTTTGCATAAAATAGCCGATGTGATACAGGAAAACCTGGAAACTTTCGCGCAAATGGAAACCGCCGATAACGGGAAGTCTATACGCGAAACAATGAATGCTGATGTTCCCCTGGCGGTAGATCATTTTAGATATTTTGCTTCAGCTATTAGAGCAGAAGAAGGATCGGCTACAGAACTTAACGAAAATACCCTTTCCTTAATTATCAACGAGCCACTTGGCGTGGTTGCTCAAATTATTCCCTGGAATTTTCCACTATTAATGCTTGCCTGGAAAGTGGCACCCGCATTAGCTTCTGGAAACTGCGTAGTTTTAAAACCTGCAGAACAAACGCCTGCTTCTGCAACATTTTTAGCTGAAAAAATTGTAGATCTTTTACCTCCGGGAGTTTTTAATGTTATTCACGGTTTTGGTCCTGAAGCAGGGAAACCTTTGGCTTCCAGCCCAAATGTAGATAAAGTGGCCTTTACAGGAGAAACCACTACCGGGCAGTTAATTATGCAATATGCTTCAAAAAACCTGCACCCGGTAACCATGGAGCTTGGTGGGAAATCGCCTAATGTCTTTTTCAATAGTATTATGGATCACGACGATGCTTTCCTTGATAAATGTATTGAAGGCGCTGTGCTTTTCGCGTTTAACCAGGGTGAAGTTTGTACCGCACCATCCAGGATTTTAATCCAGGAAGATATTTATGATGAATTCATTAAAAGGGTGATAGAGCGCACCAAAGCTATAAAAATGGGTAATCCGTTTGAGGAGTCTACGATGATGGGCGCACAGGCTTCCAGTGATCAGCATCAGAAAATCCTGGAATATATTAAGATAGGTAAGGATGAAGGCGCTGAGGTTTTAGCCGGTGGTGATGCAGCAAAACTTGAGGGAAATTTAGCCAACGGATTTTATATTCAGCCGACTATTTTAAAAGGCCATAATAAAATGAGGGTTTTTCAGGAAGAAATTTTTGGACCTGTGGTAGCGGTTTGCACCTTTAAAGATGAAGCCGAAGCCATTGAAATTGCAAATGATACGATGTATGGTTTGGGTGCCGGAGTTTGGACCCGAGATGCGCATCAATTATATCAAATTCCGCGCGCTATAAAAGCCGGGCGGGTTTGGGTAAATTGTTATCACGATTATCCCGCACACGCGCCATTTGGAGGTTACAAAAAATCTGGTTTCGGAAGGGAAAATCACTTAATGATGCTGAATCATTATAGACAAAGCAAGAATATGCTAATTTCTTATGATAAGAATAAATTAGGATTCTTTTAGAAATGGACTATAAAAGAGTAGAAATAACTCCTGAAGCAGAAAAACTACTGCAAGAACTTAAGCAACAGCACGGTGAGGTGATTTTTCACCAAAGCGGTGGCTGTTGCGACGGGTCTTCGCCAATGCTACTACCGAAAGAGGATTTTTATATTGATGATAATGATATTCTACTGGGGGAAGTTGGTGGTGTAAATTTTTATATGAGCCACGACCAATTTGAGTATTGGAAACACACTCACTTAACCGTAGATATTGTAAAAGGTAGAGGCGGAAGTTTTTCGCTAGATATTCCTACCGGTTATCGTTTTCTTATAAAATCAAGAATGCTGAATGATGAAGAAAACAAGAATTTAAACCCTTAAATTGTTGCTTAATCAAAAGCCTGAGAACCGAATATTTCCCTGAATATGTTGGTTTTCGGGCTTTATTATGAAAAGCCAAACTCCTGCAAAGTTTTCAAAACCTTGTAGGTTTTTTATATTAGATTTCAGTTAACCCACTTATAAATTTCAGAAGAAGTATAGCATTCACCGCATTTAGAAAACATCCACAGGCAGTCTATAAAATCGGTAAGCATATGAAATAGTAAACCGATAAAAATGAGTCTTAGGACTTTATTTTTAGTAAAGATCAATCCTAAAAAATAGGTAAGGATAGCAAGTTGGGAATGTAAGGGATGATAGCCAATTCCGCAGCGCATAGGGTCAAATAAAGGATCGGCAATAACATGATCAAGATCTACGGCCATAGTGGCGAGTAAGATAAGCCAGTTCCTTTTCCAGTTCTTTTTGTCGTAAAACCAGGCAATAGCGCCAATAGCTATAAAATGAAGAAAATAATGCGTGAATGCTTGCAATTGAAATTTTTAAAAATTGGAGCTTAAAAAATATCGATCCCTGAATCTCAATAAACTTATTAATTATTTTCAGGCTCTTCTTCCTCTTCAGCTGAAGACTCTATTTTGCCTTTTAAAAGATCCTTCATCTTATTTTTTAGTACGATGAATCGCCAAATACCAATAGTAAGGAACAATACAGAAATGACCAGAGCCAGATAGCCAATATAATGCATCTCCTGGTATTCCTTGAGCTGAATTAAAGCCAAACCCCCCAAAAGAAAATACATAGCCGCTTGAGTGTAGGATAACAACGTACGTTCATTGGCGAGCTTAGTTCTTTCCAGCGCAAGATGTTCACGAATGATGCTTTCATCTATCTTTCTGTGAGTAAAAAGCTTTCCAAATTTAACCCTTCTCATAAAATTTCATATTTCAGCATAGAAACTGGATAGTTAATTTGCTTTAAAAGTTACCAAATTCGGTTTGTTTAAGCAAGACTTAAATTTAACTATCCAGTTTGTGTTTTTTGGTTTTTTAATTAGTCAACCTATGGCAGGTACAACCGGGAGCGGTAAAGCTCTGGGTACTTTCGTGCCAGGGGAAAGCTGCATTGTATTTGTTGTCTTCCCAATAGAATTCACCGCGTTCTTTCGGGTTATTTCCAATTTCGTTCATCGTTTCAGCATCATATAATCTACCATTTACCATCGTGTAAATAACCGATTCAGAATTACGAATATCTTCCAAAGGGTTTTCCTCCAGAACAATCAGGTCGGCTAATTTACCTTCTTCCAAAGATCCAATTTCGCTACCCATTCCTATATATTCGGCACCGTTAATTGTAGCCGCCTGTAAAGCTTCCATATTGGTCATTCCGCCCATTTGCAGTAACCAAAGTTCCCAGTGAGCGCCAAGTCCCTGTAATTGTCCGTGTGCACCAAGGTTTACCTTTACGCCAATATCAGAAAGTTCTTTAGCCGTTTCTGAAACCAAAATAGGTCCGTTTTTATATTCTTCTTCAGGAAGTTTGGTACGGTGTCTTGATCTGGAATCTACAATTTGTCGCGGTGTGAAATTCAGCAAACGTTCATTTTCCCACACATTATCTTTTTGATAGAAGTAGTATTCACCGTTTATTCCGCCGTAATTTACAATCAATGTTGGGGTGTAACCGGTATTGCTGTTTCCCCAAAGCGTTTTTACATCTTTATAAACAGGAACCACGGGAATATTATGTTCTATCCCGGTATGTCCGTCTACAATCATATTCATATTATGCAAAAAGGTACTCCCACCTTCAGGAACCACATTCATTTCCAGTTCTTTTGCGGCCTGCATTATTTGCTGGCGCTGTTTACGGCGAGGCTGGTTATAACTTTTTACCGAAGTCGCTCCAAAGGCTTTTGTTCTCCTTAAAGCCGATTTAGCATCTTCCAGACTATTAATTACGGCTTTAAAGTCGCCTTCAGCACCGTAAAGAATAATACCGGTTGAATAAATTCGCGGGCCTACCATTTCCCCCGCCTTTACCATTTCTGCCATACTAAAAATGCTTTCACTTAAGGCCGAAGGATCGTGCACGGTAGTAACTCCAAAAGCCATATTGGCATATAAAGGCCAGTGTTTTTCTGGTGTCAAACCATATCTAAAAGCACCAATATGGGCGTGGGCATCAACAATACCGGGCATTATTGTTTTTCCTTCCAGGTCATAAACTTTCGCGTTATTCGGAATATTAACTTCGGAAGCTTCACCTACAGAAACAATTTTATTTTCTTTAATTAGAATACTTCCATTTTCAATTACCTTATCGCCATTCATAGTAATAATCCTAGCATTTGTGAAAGCAATTTGCCCTTCCGGAACATCGGTTTTGAGTTGCAACCCTATTTTGGTTCCTTCCTCGGTAATATCTGGAATAGAATCTGGTGAGTTTTTTAGAAAAGTGAAACGTTCTGAAACTTTATTAGTGAAATATTCATCACCCAACGTCCAATGAACATTTTGACTATTGTTAGACCAATGTAGGTTCATTCCTGCATCTTTGGTAATTTGAGTTACCGGAATGGTTTTAGTGTTATTATCTAAATCTAAAGTGCGCCCGGTCATAGTTAGCGGCGCCAAATAAGCCTGGTGCAAATGACTAAAAACAACCCATTTATTATCTGGGCTTGGCACTAAACGATTTGCGTGTTTTGAATTGATATGCGTACGCTCGTCGTTTCCGCTTAGATCAATACTTTTTAAACTTTTTTCCAGGCTGCCCATAAGCGCGCCACCGGTTTGAAAGAAAATTCTAGAATCATCTTTACTATACATCGGGAAATCTCCGGAATCGTGGATTTTTTCAATATTTTCTCCGGAAGCACTAATCGTATAAATACCCGGTTCTTTACTAAAAGTTTGTCCCTGGTCGCTGTTACCGCGCTCCTTTACAAAAACAATTTGTTCGCTATTATTGGAAAAAGCAGGGTTTCTATAAATTCCTTTTTCTGAAGTAAGTTTTTCTGGATTCCGACCATTTAAACCTACTTTCATTAAAGCGCCCATTTCGGAGTCACTCCAGGTAACGTAAACAATCTCTTTTCCATCAGGAGAAAAAGCGGGTTCAAATTCAAAGTTTTCGCTGTTGGTAATTCGCTGAGGTTTTCCGTTTGGTAAAGATTTTTTCCATAAATAACCTACCGCGTTAAAAACAAGGGTTTTCCCGTTAGGAGAAGTCACCGCGTGACGAATCACTTTAGGATTGAATTCTTCCGAAAATACCTGGTGTTCGCTTCTATGGGTTTCTGCAATCTCTATGGTGTTTTCAACTTCAAAAGGAATAATTTCAGATTCGTAATCTTCAATATTTACTTTGTTGATCTTTCCTTCACTCCAAAAAACGATTTCTTCTCCCGAAGGCATCCAGCTAAATCCGGGATAAACCCCAAAAATAGCCCAGGCTTCCTGCTGATCTTTGCTCAGTTTATCATAAACCGGCCATTCTTCGCCGGTTTCCAGGTCGTGAATAAATAAAACCGATTTGGTTCTCACTCTTTTTATAAAAGCAAGTTTCTTCCCATCAGGGGAAACCTGTGGTCTTGCTGCTCCGCCGGGACCACCGGTAATAGTAGTGTTTTCTCCGGTTTCAAAATCGTATCTTTTTATAACATAGATCTGCTTATTAGGATCTTTGTTGTATTGGAACATTCCGCCCGGGTACATATCTTCGCTGTAATAAAGGTAGCGTCCATCGGGAGAAATGCTAGGTTCGTTTACATCCTGCTGATCGTTTTTACGTTCGGTAAGTTGTAAGCCTCCTTCGCCACCAATGTGGTATAGCCACATTTCACCGGCCCCAAGGGAACGGCCAGAAGTAAAATGCTTCCTGGCTACAATGGCATTTCCGTCAGGAGTCCAAATCGCATTGTTTAGCAATCTAAAATCTTCTTTAGTAAGTTGGCTGGCGTTTTCTCCATCGGCATCCATAATCCAGATGTTATCGCCTCCACCGGCATCGCTGGTAAAAGAGATCTTAGAACCATCTGGGCTAAAACGCGGCTGAACCTCATAAGCCATTCCGCTTCTTAAAAGTGTTGCTTTTCCACCACTAACTGGCATTTTATAAATATTCCCTAAAAGATCGAAAACAATGGTTTTTCCGTCGGGAGAGACATCGAGGTTTATCCAGGTGCCTTCATCGGTTTTAAGCGGAACTTCTTTAATGTTCCAGTCATCAGAATAAGGATCATTTACGTCCCATTTCTTTTCTTCTTCTTTTTCTTGTGAAAATAGGTTTGGAGCGGCCAATAAAATAAATAAGGCCGGGAGGAATTTTTTAAACATAGTGTGATTTTTTAAACAGGCTAAATATACTATGAAAAGCTCAAAAGCTCTAATTGCATTAAGGGATTTAATATTTGAAGATTATTTTATCTAATTCCGTCTTTTAAAGTAAGTTTGATTTAAGATTTTCTGAAATTTAATTCTTGAAAAATGAATAAAAATAGACCTGAAGTGTGGTTACGGGGAAAAATTCCTGATGTTCCAGATTTACTACA
>NZ_CAXAVR010000056.1:0-16633 GCF_963972535.1 uncultured Salegentibacter sp. | reverse complement strand
GGCATTGCATCTATAGGATCTTCAAAGGCGATAAAAAGCACGCACGGCGCATCGCCACATTTTGCTGAATGAGGCTTATTGGCAGGCCCGTAAGCATACGAACCTTCTTTTAAAGTTTGCGGTTGCTCTCCTTCATATGTTACTTCTATTTCGCCCGAGACAAGAATCATCCTTTCGGGAGACGTATGGGTGTGCATTGGGATATTGGCATTGGCCGGAACTTTAAAAAAGATATCTGCATTTTTTTCAGCGGGATTTCCATGTAGCACCGCAATATTACAACCATCGGGCATAAAATCTGGGCAGCCACCCCACTTCAAATTTGAATCACCTTTTGAAATGGCAACGGAATTTTCAGCAATTTCCTGGGCAAAAACTCCGCAAGAAAGAAAGAACATTATCAAAACGGCGAAACTCTTTAATTGGTAATTCTGATTATTGATTTTCATAATTTCCTGTTTTTATTGATTAAAACGCTTCTAAAAACAATAGAAGAGTACATTTACCTTTTAAGATAATTTTTAAACAATACACGAGAAATAAGGGCAATCCTGTAAATATGTAAAAACCCCGAAGTTTCTGCTTCGGGGTTTTCAGTTTTTAAGCTTTTGCTTCCAGTTTTCGTTGTTTTCGCTCTTTGCGTTTATCGGCGGTTTTAACCTTGGCTCTGTTTACCAGGTAAAACATCACGGGAACTACAACCAGTGTAAGGAAGGTGGCAAAGACCAACCCGAAAATTACGGTCCAGGCCAGTGGCCCCCAGAAGATTACGTTATCACCACCAATAAATACTTTTGGATCGTAATCTGTGAACAAACTAAAGAAGTCTATATTCAAACCTACTGCCAGCGGAATTAAACCAAGTACGGTAGTAATTGCGGTAAGTAATACGGGTCGCAACCTCGATTTTCCACCTCTCACAATACAGTCGTAATACTGCTCGCGAGTTAGTAAGTCGTCATCATCTAAATTGAGATCCCGTTTTTTTCTATCAATAAGGATTTGTGTATAGTCAATAAGTACAATAGCATTATTTACCACAATCCCCGCGAGGGAGATAATTCCCATCATCGTCATAATAATAATGAAATCCATCTGGAAAATAATAAGTCCAAGGAAAACACCCACCAAACTCAATACCACTGCCATAACAATGATAACTGGTTTAGACAATGAATTAAATTGGGCCACGAGAATAAGCAAAATACCACCCATAGCAATTAACAGGGCTTTTAGTAGAAAAGCCATATTTTCTTCCTGTTCTTCCTGTTCCCCTGTAAATTCTAAGGTAATGTCTTTAGGAAGATCATAACTTCTAAGTGCTGTTTTTAACTGGCCCACAATCTCATTACCATTATAACCCTGAAGCACGTTAGAGTAGAGAGTAATTACCCTTTTTAGATCTTTTCTTTTAATAGAACTAAAAGAAGAGGCCGATTCTGTAGTGACTAAAGATGAAATTGGTACCTGAATTATCTCTCCCGTGTTCTGATCTTTAAAAGTAATTGGTTGATTGAATAACACGTTTTCATCATAGCGATATTCATCTGCAAACCTTAAATTTATTTCATAATCATCATCGCCTTCTTTATAGGTAGAAACTTCCTCACCATAAATAGCCCTTCTTAAAGTTTGGCCTACCTGGGAAGTTGTTACTCCCAGCTGTCCTGCTTTTCTTCGATCTACTTTTACACTTAATTCAGGTTTAGATTTGTTAACATCTATTTTAAGTTCTTCGATCCCGGCAATACTAAGATCGTTAACATAGGAGCGCAGCTTTTCGGCTTCTTGTAGCATTTGCTCGTAATCTTCACCTTTAAGTTCCATGTTTATTGGATAGCCGGTTGGTGGGCCTGCAGCATCTTTTTCTACCACAATAGAAGCGCCGGGGAATCCCTGAACGGCTTCCCTAACTTCAGATAAAACTTCGCTACTGCTCACGCCGCGTCTTTCAGTGAACTCGCGCATAGAAAGTGTGACTTTGGCTTTGTGCGGCATTTCATTTTGCTGGCCACCATCGGTTTGAGGGTTTCCTGCACCTTCACCAACCTGCGAAATGGCTGACTCTACCATAAAGTTGTAACCATCTTCATCTTCGTACTGCTTAATAGCGTCAAAAATTCGTTGTTCCACTTGTTTGGTAAGCGCATTGGTTTTATGAATATCGGTTCCCTGTGGATATTCAATATAAGTGATAACCTGGTTAGGTTCATTCTCGGGGAAAAATAATACTTTGGGTTGTACCAGGCCAATTAATACGAACGATAAGAAAAGCAACAGTAGCGTACCAAAAAAGGTGAGGTAAGCTTTTTTTCCGCGTAGCGCAAATTTTAGGGTCTTCTCATAAGCATTTTCCATTTTTTTGAGTGCGGTGTATTGAAAATACTCCACCCCTTTAGAAATAAAATATTTATATACCCAAAGTAAAATAGCAGCTAAGATTAGTATATTTCCAAAAGCTCGAAGTGCCCCTGCATCTACTACAAAACCTACTATTAAGAGTAATGCTCCAAATATTGCGAGAATAGAACTTATTTTTATAAGTCTCTTTTTTGTGAATTCTTCCTCTTCGGTTCTCATAAATTGGGAGGTAAGCATCGAGTTGATGATTAGCGCGACAAATAGAGAAGAACCTAAAACTATAGACAGGGTAATTGGGAAAATTACCATAAAACTTCCTATAATTCCCGGCCAGAGTCCCAGTGGGAAAAAAGCAGCTAAAGTTGTAGCGGTTGAAGCAATAATTGGCCAGGCAATTTCACCTAAACCTTGTTTTGCAGCTTGTTTTCGCGGCATACCTTCGTCCATTAATGTATAGACGTTTTCTACAACCACAATTCCATTATCCACTAGCATTCCAAGTCCCATGACCAGGGCAAAAAGTACCATGGTATTTAATGTATATCCCATACTGGAAAGAATAATATAGGAGAGGAACATAGATAAAGGAATCGCAATCCCTACAAACAATGCGTTTCTAAACCCTAAAAAGAACATTAAGACTAAAACCACCAGGATTACCCCAAAAATAATGTTGTTCACCAGGTCGTCTACCTGGCTTCTTGTGTTGGTAGAAAGGTCGTTAGTAAGGCTTATGTGTAGACTCTCCGGAAGATATTCTTCCTGCTCTTTTTTTACAATTTCTTTGATCTGGTCTACGGCTTCGATCATATTTTTACCGGCACGTTTTTTAACGTCCAGCATCACCACCGGGTCCCCATATTCCCGGGCAAAAGTGGTTGCATCTTTTTCTCTAAAATTAATATTAGCAATATCCTGAAGGAAAATATTACCGCCATCGGTTTTTACCACAACATTTTCGAGCTCGCTGGGATCTTCAATTTCCCCAACAATTCTTATGTTTTTTTGTACTCCGCTGGTAATTACATTTCCACCCGAAATTGTACGGTTCTCGCCACTCACGGCATTTACGATATCTGAAAAACTAACTTTGGAAGCCGTCATTTTATAGATATCTACGGCGATTTCAACTTCCATTTCTTCAGCACCACGAATACTCGCTTCTTTTATCTGCGGAAGTAATTCTATGCGTTCCTGAAGATATTCGGCATATTCTTTTAATTGCTGAACGGTATAATCTCCCGTTAGGTTGATGTTTAGAATAGGCTGTTCTTCTGAAATATTAAGGTCGAACACATTGGGTTCTACCTTTGCGCCATTATCTAAAGTGGGCCAGGTAGTTTCAGCTTTAACCATATCTACCTTGTCTTTTACCTTGGTTTTGGCACTTTCTACTTCAACATCTTCTTCAAATTCTACAATTACCAGGGAGTAATCCTGGAAAGTAGAAGAAGAAATCTCTTTCACTCCCGCAACATCATTAAACTCTTCTTCGAGTGGTTCGGTGATGAATTTCTCTACGTCTTCGGCAGAGTTCCCGGGGTTAATTGAGCTAACATAAATTTTGGTTTCTACAACCTCGGGAAAGGTTTCCCTCGGCATATTGTAGTACGACATGAGCCCGCCAATCATAATAATGGCGATAATTACATATACCGTCATTTTATTATTGATGGCCCAGGACGAAAGCTTAAATTCTTTATCTAAATTCATTGCAGCTTAGTTTCTTATTTTAACTTCCTGACCATCTCTAAGGTTTTTTGCACCTTCAATAATCAGGGTTTCACCTGTTTCTAATCCGTTGGTTATTTCTACTTTATTATTATAGGAATATCCTATTTCTACAATCTTTCTTTTTGCAGTACCAATATTTTTTTCTCCTTCTTTTTCCTGAAGCGTGAATACTACACTTTCTCCTTTTGAATTTTTAAGCAGCGCATTCTCGGGGATTATAATTGCATTTTCTGCAGTGTAGTCGTTCAACCTAATAGTAGCGATTTGGTTGGGTTTTATCATTCCGTTTTCATTGGGAACTGCAACCTGAATGTTAAACGAACGGTTATTAGGATTAATAGTATTCCCTACTCTTCTAATTTCACCTTCAAATTCACGATCCAGGGAACTGATTTCTACAATTACTTCGGTACCTTTTCCCACAGTATTTAGATAATTTTCTGGTACAGCAGCTTCTACATACATATTCTTTAAGCTTACTAAACGGAATAATTGACTTTGCCCCGGGCTTACCACTTCGCCCTGTTCGGTAAGTACTTCGTCTATAATACCGCTAAAAGGTGCTCTTACAATAGTTTTATCCAGTTGTGACTGTAATCTTTTTACTGAATTCTGCATAGATTCGTAATTGGTTTTAGCTTCTAAATACTGCATTTCAGATCCAATATTTTGTTCCCATAAACGCTTCTGGCGTTCAAAAGTGGTTTTGGCTAAAGTTGCCTGGGTTTCCAATTGAGCCAATTCGCTTGAAAGTCCGCCGTCATCAATTTTAGCAAGTACCTGGCCTTTACTAACCTGTTGGCCTTCTTCTACCCGAAGATCTTGCAGAATTCCTGAAAATTCAGAATAAATTACAATGTTCTCATCGGTAGCTACATCTCCCTGTACTTCGGCGTAATGCTTAAATAAAGTATCGCTAATTTGTTGAATTTCTACCAGGTCTAAACGCCGGGTTTTGTCTAAACGGTCTATGGCCTGATCCAGTTTGTCTAACTTCTGGGTAAGATCACTTTGTTGCTGACTTAATTCAGATTTCTTAGCTCTAATTTCGGCAAGATCTTCATTTTCTATAATTTCTTCTACAGATTTTCCCTCCTCATTACTTCCGCAGGAAAGCAATAAAAGTGGAATACTTAATAAAACAGCTAACTTTTTCATTCTTAATATTTGATGGGTATATTTAATCTTCATTGTTATATTTTCTGGTATCCAATAGGTTTTCTAATTCTACCTTGGCAGTTATTACATCCAGCATAGATTGCAAAAAGTCTTGCTGCGCCTGGTAAAGTTGGCGTTGTGCTTCGCTAAGCTCAAAACTGCTGGCAATTCCTTCAAAAAATTTAATTTGATTTTTATTTTCTATCCTTTCGGCCAGTTCAAGGTTTTTCTTCTGGGCCTGGTAGTTTTCAAGGCTAAATTCGTAATCACTTTTAGCTGAATTTATTTGGCGTTTTACTTCATTTTCAGTTTGTTCCAGTTCTATCATTGCCTGTTCGTAGGCAATTTGTTTTTGCTGAGTTCGGGAGTTTCGCATACCGCTGCTGAAAATTGGGATATTTAGGCTCACCCCTAAAATAGATTGGCCAAAGTATTCCTGGTCCTCATTAAAAAAGGTAAACTCCTGGCTAAAGCCCTGAACACCATAATTTAGAAATCCGCTTAAAGAAGGCAGCGCTTTAGATTTTTCCAATTTCACTTCTATTTCCCGGGAATCGGCAGTATTGGCGGCAATACGATAATCTATATTTTCTTCTACCGGAATTTCTTCCTGTAAAAGTTCCAAATCAAAATATTGCATTGCTAAAGTGTCTAATTCTTCGGTTAGATTCACCGGTATTTCTACCGGAATCCCGAGTGTTAGATTAAACATTTCGTAAGCGATATCTCGCATTCGTTTACTTCTGCTTAAGTTATTTTTTAGATTAATCAAAGTGATTTCCAGCTGTTCTACATCTTCCTGTTCGGCGAGCCCATTTTGATAGATCTCGTTGGTTTCATCGTAATTCTTCTGAACGTTTTCCACGTTTTTTTGAAGAATAGCTACGTTTTCTTCCGCCAGTAAAACATTTCCGTAGGCATTAATTACTGCTTTCTTTATTTCGAGATCGGTTTTTGTTTTCGCATTTTCAGAAATTTGAAGCAAAGTTTTGGCCGATTGAATTCCTACAATATAAGAACCGTCAAAAATTAACTGGTTCCAGGTGGCAGTGGCATTTACGTTGTGCTTTGTGCCAAAAGTAACGGGGATAAATTCGCCTCGTTCTCCTCCTACAATTTCGGCGGGAAGTAATTGCACGGGGAGGTTTAAATTGTTTTGGTAATCGCCGGTGGCACTTACCTGGGGTAATCCCTGGGCAATAATTTCCCATTTTTGCTTCAGGGCAATTTCAACATCTTTTTGCGCGTTTATTGAAGAATAATTATTCTCCAGGCCAAACTGTATAGCTTCTTCCAGTGAAAAACTGTAATCTTCCGGAGTTTCCTGAGCTATACTGCTTAGCGAAATCAGTAAAATTAGCAGGTATCTAAATTTCATTTTTTTGCTTGTTAGTTTTAATTAATCCTTCAAGGGTATTTAAACCTTTCTGAGTGCAAATGGAGTTGAGGTGGTATCTTAAAAAATAGTCCATCAATTTAGCATTGCTATATTCGTCTTCTGGGAAGAGGTTTTTATCTTTTATACCCAGCATTCCCACAAAGTAAATTCTACTTACAAAAGATATAGGAATGTCGCCCTTGTAATGACCGGTAGTAATGCCTCGTTCCAGGTTGTCTATTACAATACGCTGTACAATTTCAAATTGTTTGTCCCTAAGCGGATAATAGACCTCGGGATAATACTTTTTTAGCTGAAATTGAGGAGAACTCTTTTCATTTTTCAGCATTTGCATGGCATACTTTTTCATCTCGTAAGATTCTACAATAGGATTTAATTTTTTAGCGCTAAGAATGCTAATTCCCTGCTCAATTTCTTTAATTAAATATTCTACCGTAGCCTTTACTAATTTGGTTTTTGTGCTAAAATGTGCATAAATGGTTTTCTTGGAGATAGCCATTTGTTGCGCAATATCATCCATTGTTACACTTTTAAAACCAAGTCTTAGAAAGAGGTCTGCTGCATTCTTTAAAATATCTTCTTTCACTTTTTCTATAAATTTCGTGCAAAACTAAAACAAGGAAACTTAAAAAACAACAAAAGTTTTCTTAGTTTTTATTAATTTAACTTCTCGTATAGAATTTGAAGTACGCTCAATTATGTATTTTAGCCGGAAAATTTTTTTGGTATGAAGTCTGTTGCTGAATATAGAGAAGCTTTCCAGGAGTATTTAGATCTTAAAATGCAGGTAAGAAAGCCTGAAAATCTTTACGAACCTATGAAGTATATTCTGGGTTTGGGGGGTAAACGCTTAAGGCCTGTTTTGGTACTAATGGCCACCGATATTTTTGATGCAGACTATAGAAAGGCTTTAGATGCTGCACTTGCCATAGAGGTTTTTCATAATTTCTCTTTGGTTCATGATGATATTATGGACGATGCGCCTTTAAGACGGGGCCAGGAAACTGTTCACGAACGCTGGGATATAAATACCGGGATTCTTTCTGGTGATGCCATGCTTATAAATGCATATCAGCTTTTTGAAAATTATGAAGGAGAAACTTTTAAAGAATTAGCGCGTTTATTTACCAAAACAGCTATTCGGGTTTGTGAAGGTCAGCAATATGACATAGATTTTGAAACCCGGGATGATGTTGCAATAGAAGATTATATAAGAATGATAGAATTTAAAACCGCGGTTTTGGTTGGGGCTTCCTTGCAAATGGGTGCCATAGTGGCCGGCACTTCTACACAATGTAAAGAAGCGGTTTACGAATTTGGGCGCTTGTTGGGAATTGCTTTTCAGCTTCAGGACGATTATTTAGATGCTTTTGGAGATCCAGAGACATTTGGAAAACAACCCGGTGGTGATATTATTGAAAACAAAAAAACCTTTCTTTATTTAAAAGCTTTGGAAACTTCCGGAGCAAGTGAAGCCAAGCAACTGGAGCATTTATACACGATTAACCCGGCAGAAACTTCAGGAAAAATAGAAGCGGTAAAAAATCTATTTGAAAGTAGTGGCGCTGCAGAATTAACGCGGCAGGAAATAGAAAAATATACCAATAAAGCTTTTGATGTTTTAGATAAAATTGAAATTGCTGAAGAGAAAAAAATTCCGTTAAGACAATTTGGGGAAATGCTTATGAATCGCAAAGTCTAATTTACGGCAAAATCCCAATTGAGAGATTCTTAATTTTTAGGCGGTTACACCTAATATATTTGCAAACAATAAACAATTTTGGGGACATCCTGAAGTTTCTACTATGTTAAACTTCTTATAATTCATAAGATAAATATATAGTTTGCTACCCCCTGTTTTTGCTAAAAATTGTATTTTTGCTGTGTTTTACACTCAAAAGAAACATTAGTTTCAAATTATGGATAGATTTTCATTTTTAAATGCTGCACATACGGCATATTTCGCCGAACTTTACGATCAATATCTTCAGTACCCCGATAGTGTAGAGCCCAGTTGGAGGGCTTTTTTTCAAGGTTTTGACTTTGGAATGCAACAAAACGGAGTTTCTGCGGAAACTATGGAAGAAGCTCCAGTAGATTTCCAGGATGGAGAAATTCCCGAACACGTTACAAAAGAATTTAAAGTAATAAGGCTTATAGATGGTTATCGAACCCGCGGCCATTTGTTTACCAAAACAAACCCGGTAAGAGAACGCCGCAAATATCGCCCAACCTTGGGTATTGAGAATTTTGGCCTGGAAGAAAGCGATTTGGATACTACATTTAATGCCGGGGAGATGCTTGGCATTGGGCCCAGCACGCTTCGGGATATAATAAAACATCTTGAAAAAGTTTATTGTGAATCTATCGGGATAGAATATATGTTTATTCGGAAACCTGAAGAAATTCAATGGATTCAGGATAAACTGAATAAAAATGAGAATCATCCTAACTTTAGTGATGAGGAGAAAAAGAAAATCCTGAAAAAATTAAATCAGGCAGTTTCTTTTGAATCATTTTTACATAGAAAATATGTAGGACAAAAACGTTTCTCGCTGGAAGGGGGAGAAAGTTTAATTCCGGCCCTGGATGCGCTCATAGAAAAAGCAGCAGATTATGGTGTAAGAGATTTCGTGATGGGTATGGCCCACCGGGGTCGTTTAAATACGCTTACCAATATATTTGGAAAAAGCGCTAAAGATATTTTTAGTGAATTTGACGGAAAGGATTACGAGCAGGATATTTTTGACGGTGATGTAAAATATCACCTGGGTTGGACATCCTGCCGACTTACAGATAACGGAAAAGGAATAAATATAAATATAGCACCAAACCCTTCGCACCTTGAAGCGGTAGGTCCTGTGGTAGAGGGTATCGCAAGAGCAAAACAAGACAGGCATTATAATGGTGATAAAATGAAAGTGCTTCCTATACTTGTGCACGGTGATGCCGCCATTGCAGGTCAGGGAGTGGTTTACGAATTAGTACAAATGGCTAAGCTTGAAGGCTATCAAACCGGCGGGACCATTCATGTGGTGATAAATAACCAAATTGGATTTACTACCAACTATTTAGATGCACGATCCTCAACATATTGTACCGATGTTGGAAAAGTAACTCTTTCTCCGGTATTGCACGTAAATGCCGATGATGCTGAAGCCGTAGTTCATGCAATTTTATTTGCTTTAGACTTTAGAATGAAGTTTAAGCGTGATGTGTTTATAGATTTATTAGGCTATAGAAAATACGGGCATAATGAAGGTGATGAACCTAAATTTACCCAGCCTAAATTATATAAAGCCATCGCAAAACATAAAAATGCGATGGATATTTATGCCGAAAAACTTAAATCGGCAAATATTATAGACGACGATTACCTCAAAAAACTTAAAGAAGAGTATAAGGCAGATCTTGAAGAGAATTTAGAAGATTCCAGGAAAGAAGAAACCACCAAGATCACTCCTTTTATGTACGATGAGTGGGAAGGTTTTGATAATGTGCGCGAAGAGGAAATGATGAAGGAGTTTGATACCACCTACAAGATAAAAGATCTTGATAAAGTGGCTGAGGCGATCTCTAAATTACCCGAGGATAAAAAGTTTATGCGTAAGGTGAAAAAGATTATAGACCTGCGTAATCAACTTTATTTTGAAGATAATAAGCTTGATTGGGCTATGGCCGAGCATCTTGCTTATGGTTCTTTAATGAAAGAGGGGTATAATATTAGAATTAGCGGTCAGGATAGTGAAAGAGGAACTTTTTCTCACCGTCACGCTATTGTAAAAGTAGAAGATAGTGAAGAAGAGATTATTCTTCATAATAATATAGAGGGCAGGGATGGCGATTTCTTCGTGTATAACTCTCCGCTTTCAGAATACGGCGTAATGGGGTTTGATTATGGCTATGCTATGGCAAGTCCTAAAACCCTGGTTATTTGGGAAGCCCAGTTTGGAGATTTTGTAAACGGGGCCCAAATAATGATAGATCAATATATTTCTGCAGCAGAAGACAAGTGGAAATTGCAAAACGGGCTTGTGCTTTTCTTACCTCATGGGTATGAGGGCCAGGGTGCAGAACACTCTTCAGCCAGAATGGAACGTTTTCTGCAACTTTGTGCAAAAGATAATATGTATGTGGCAGATGTTACTACACCGGCCAATATGTTCCATATTTTGCGTAGGCAGATGAAAGCAGGTTTTAGAAAACCATTGGTTATTTTTACTCCAAAAAGTTTGCTAAGACACTCTAAAGTAATTTCAACTAAAGAAGATTTTGCTGAAGGAAGTTTTCAGCCTGTATTAGACGATCCAAAAGCGAAAGTTAAAGACGTAAAATCTTTAGTTTTCTGTACCGGTAAATTTTATTACGATTTATTGGAATATAAAGAAGAAAACGATCGGGACGATGTGGCTTTAGTACGTGTGGAGCAATTATTCCCGCTGCCTATTGAAAAAATGAAAGAAGCGATCAAGAAATACAAAAATGCAGATGATGTAGTATGGGCCCAGGAAGAACCAAGAAACATGGGGGCTTACGGGCATATGTTACTGCATTTTGATGAAGCTAAAAACTTTAGGGTTTGCAGTAGAAAATTTTATGGCTCTCCGGCTGCCGGAAGTTCTGTAAGATTTAAAAAGCGTCACGATAAAGTGATTGCAAGTGTTTTTGACAAGAATTTAGAAGAATAAATTAATATAGAAATTAAAGGTTTTCGCTTTCGCGGAAATAACAATAAAAAATAAAAACAAAGATCATGGCCTTAGAAATGAAAGTTCCTTCTCCGGGAGAATCTATAACCGAAGTTGAAATAGCCGAATGGTTAGTTGAAGACGGCGACTATGTAGAAAAAGATCAGCCAATTGCAGAAGTAGACAGCGATAAAGCTACATTAGAACTTCCGGCTGAAGCCAGCGGTATTATCACCCTCAAAGCCGAGGAAGGTGATGCAGTGGCTGTAGGAGAAGTGGTTTGTCTTATCGATACCGAAGCTGAAAAGCCTGGTGGAGGTGATGATAAAAAAGAAGCTAAAGAAGAGAAGGAAGAGTCTAAAGGTGATGCTTCAGATAAAAAAGATAAGGATAAGGCCAAAGCTAAAACCCAGGAGCCTTCTAAATCTTCAACACCTTCGCAAGAACAGGATTCCCATGCAAAAGGGAGCCCATCACCGGCTGCTAAAAAGATCCTGGACGAAAAAGGTGTTGATACTAAAGATGTGGAAGGAAGCGGAAAAGATGGACGAATCACAAAAGAAGATGCCGTACAGGCAAAAGCTTCAATGGGTAGCCCTGGCAAAGGAAAACGCGGGGAATCTAAAAAGAAAATGTCTATGCTACGTAGAAAAGTGGCTTCGCGTTTGGTTTCAGTTAAAAATGATACCGCGATGCTTACAACTTTTAACGAAGTAGATATGCAGCCTATCTTCAACTTACGAAAAAAATATAAAGAAGAATTTAAAGATAAACACGGCGTAAGTCTTGGCTTTATGTCTTTCTTCACGCTGGCCGTTGTTCGTGCCTTGGATCAATATCCAGGTGTGAATTCTATGATAGATGGTGATCACCAGGTTAGTTTTGATTATAAAGACATAAGTATTGCGGTTTCCGGACCAAAGGGTTTAATGGTTCCGGTTATAAGAAACGCCGAAAATCTTAGTTTTAGAGGAGTAGAAGATGAGGTAAAACGTTTAGCTACAAAAGCCCGCGACGGGAAAATTACTGTAGACGAAATGACCGGTGGTACATTTACTATTACCAATGGTGGGGTATTTGGTTCTATGCTTTCTACACCAATTATTAATCCGCCGCAAAGTGCAATTTTAGGAATGCATAACATTGTAGAGCGTCCCGTGGCTATAGATGGTCACGTAGAAATTCGTCCTATTATGTATGTGGCACTTTCTTACGATCACAGGATTATTGATGGTAAAGAATCTGTTGGATTCCTTGTAGCCATTAAAGAAGCTATAGAAAATCCTGAAGAATTATTGATGGATAACGATGTCAAAAGAGCTCTTGAGCTTTAAGCATTCGAAAATTTATAAAACAAAAAAGGCAGCCACACGGCTGCCTTTTCAATTTTTAAATAATAAATTAAAACAAAAATAAATTTAAGATGTTTAAAAATAAAACGCATACCACGAAGATGCTTAATATAATATAAAGGAGTTGGTCGCGAAGTTTATTTTTAGACACTACAGGCATTGCTAACATTAATTTAATCAAACTTAGCTAACAGGGGTTTGCGAATCAAGGGGATAATTCCCCTTTATAAAAATTCTATTTTAAATAAAGAGCAGGTGTTTTGTAGTCTATTACAGCTTTCCCTTTCTTTAAAATATCGGCACCAATAATACCGTGAACTTTTTCGGCTTCGTGATTAATAAGGGCTTCGTTAACATGCCTTAAATCAAATAGCACCAGGTCTACTTTTTTCTTTTTCCAACCTTTTATTTCAATTCGGTTTTTTTGGGCAATTTGTGTGAGCATGTTGGTGGCACCTGCACCGGCAGCTTTAATATCACTATCTTCGGCCAGAAGTTTAAAATGTTCTACCGCTTCCAGGCCCACACAAGTGCTGGAAGCTCCTGTGTCAAGGATAAAGTTTCCTTCAATATTATTAATTTTGGCTACCAATTCCAGGTGTTGGGTTTTGGTGTATTTCAGTTTTATGCGTTTAAAACCTTTTTCTTTTAGGAATTTTTTTAAAGATGACATTCTTTATGTTTTTCGCAAAGATAGGTCTTCAAAATAAATTATTTTTGCTTTTATGATTTTAACCGATACGCACATACATCTTTATAGCGAAGATTACGAAAAAGACCGTGACGAACTTATAGAAAACGCTTTTCAGCAAAATATTGAACGGTTTTTTCTTCCGGCCATAGATTCTGAAACTACCGAGGCTATGTACGAGTTGGAAGCCAGGTATCCCGAAAATGTTTTTTTAATGATGGGCTTGCATCCAACCCACGTGCAGGAGAATTATGAAGAGGAATTAATACATGTAGAAGAGCAGTTTGAAAGAAGAAGGTTTTATGCCGTAGGTGAGATAGGAATAGATTTGCATTGGGATAAAAGTACACTGGCAATTCAGCAGGAAGCTTTTAGAAGGCAAATAAAACTCGCTAAAAAATACAAGCTTCCCGTAGTAATTCACTGCAGGAAAGCTTTTGATGAGATTTTTGATATTTTAGAAGAAGAAAAAAGCGACGATCTTTTTGGTATTTTTCATTGTTTTACCGGAAACCTGGAGCAAGCCAAACGCGCCCTTTCTTATAACCTGAAACTAGGAATTGGCGGGGTGGTTACCTTTAAAAATGGAAAAATAGATAAATTTCTGAATGAAATTCCACTTAAAGAAATCGTCTTGGAGACCGATGGGCCGTATTTGTCCCCAACCCCTTTCCGCGGAAAGCGTAACGAACCTGAATATCTTATAAAAGTAGCAGAAAAACTTGCTGAAATATATGAAAAACCACTAGTCGAAATTGCTGAAATAACTACTCAGAATTCAAAAGATATATTTGGGATATAAAGGCGGTTATAATTAAAATTTGTTCATTTGCCTAGCTAACACAATTTTGCGTGAAAGAATTCGAAGACATAAGGTTTTATAAGGATGAAGAGGTGCAGCCTGCCTTGCAGGAGTTCATGAGGCACCCTATGGTTAAAGCACTTTTACAGTTTACATTTCCTGATAAAACATCAGAAGAAATTGCGGCTGTTTTGGGAGAATGCCATTCCATAAGGGATTTTCAAACTAAAGTAATTTATAATTCAGTATTAAAAGTTATTGAAAAAAGTACCGAAGGACTTACTTACAATGGTTTTGAAAAATTAGATAACGATCAACCTTATTTTTATATATCCAATCATCGCGACATTATTCTGGATACTTCCTTGCTGAATACTTCTTTGTATGAGCAGGATCTTATTATGACGGCATCAGCTATTGGAGACAATTTGGTACAAAAGCCTTTTCTCATGGCCCTGTCCCGCTTAAACAGGAATTTCCTGGTAAAACGCGGACTTAGCCCCAGGGAAATGCTTAAAAGTTCCATGGTACTTTCAGAATATATAAAACAGTTGCTCCTGGAAGAAGGTAGATCGGTTTGGATGGCGCAGAGAGAGGGTAGAACCAAAGATGGTAGCGATTACACCCAACAAGGAGTATTAAAAATGCTTGCTATGGCTAAAGGTAAAAAGAGTCTGGCCGAGTATTTTGCCGAACTAAAAATTGTTCCGGTAGCGATTTCTTATGAATTTGATCCTACCGATATTTTAAAAATGCCCGAACTTCTTGCCAAAAGAATGAAGGAAGAATATGTAAAATCGGCTAACGAAGATTTTAATTCTATTATGCAAGGAGCCCTTGGCAATAAAGGGCGTATTCATATAAGTGCTGGGAAAGTGCTTGGTAAAGAAGTTTTTGAAAAAATTGAAAATGAACACACTTCCGTAAATGCACAGCTTAAAGCCGTGGCAACTAAAATAGATGAGCATATCTATAAAAATTACAAATTGTGGCCTGCAAATTATATTGCTTTCGATTTGTTGAAGAATTCAGAAACTTATGCCGAAAAATATTCAGATAAAGAAAAGAGGCAGTTTGAGCGCCGACTTAGCCGAAGGGTAGATGTAAAAAATTCCCTGGAACTAAACAGTTATTTATTAATGTATGCAAATCCTGTAATAAATAAAGAAGCGCTATATGAAGAAAAGAGCTAAAATCTTACTTATTTATACCGGCGGGACCATTGGTATGATTAAGGATTATGATTCTGGAGCCCTTAAAGCCTTTAATTTTGATGAATTACTACAAAATATTCCAGAGCTTAAAATTCTGGAGCACGAAATAGACACCCTAAGTTTTGACGATCCTATAGATTCCTCTAATATGAATGTGGAATGCTGGGTGAAAGTTGCCAATACAATTAATGAAAACTTTGAAACCTACGATGGTTTTGTGGTATTGCATGGCAGCGATACTATGTCTTATACGGCATCGGCGCTTAGTTTTATGTTTGAGAATTTAACCAAACCCATTATTTTTACCGGGTCACAATTGCCTATTGGAGATTTAAGAACAGACGCTAAAGAAAACCTTATTACCAGTATTCAAATTGCCGGTTTACAGAAGAATGGAAAGCCGGTTATTTCTGAAGTTGGGCTTTATTTTGAATATAAATTATATCGCGCCAATAGAACCACTAAGATTAATGCCGAACATTTTCAGGCTTTTGCTTCGTTAAATCATCATCCATTAGCTGAATCTGGTGTATATCTTTCTGTTAATTACAATGCTTTATGGCGTCCAAATCGCCGGCAGAAAACAAAATTGCACACAGGATTTAATAATGAAGTGCTTATTTTAAAGATTTTTCCGGGGATAAATGCAAAAACCGTAGAATATATGTTGTCAAAACCCGGTCTAAAAGGAGTGGTTTTGGAAACTTATGGAAGCGGAAATGCGCCCAGTGACGATTGGTTTCTGGATATTCTAAAAAGAAAAATTTCTGAAGGATTATTCGTAGTGAATGTTACCCAATGTATTGGAGGAAGCGTAGTTATGGGTCAGTACGAAACCAGTGTTCAGCTTAAAAAAATAGGGGTGGTATCTGGCAAAGATATTAGTACTGAAGCTGCGCTTGCAAAATTAATGTATCTTTTAGGAAAAGAATTGTCTCCTAAAGTGTTTAAAACTATCTTTGAAACTTCTCTTAGAGGGGAAATGTCATAAAATTAACGGCAGATGCTTGACGAAGTATATTTTTTTTCGTTATTTGGCGCACCGTTTAGAAAACGTTAAGAAAGAGAGGTGGCCGAGTGGTCGAAGGCGCACGCCTGGAAAGTGTGTATACGCCACAAGCGTATCGAGGGTTCGAATCCCTTCCTCTCTGCAATAATTATTATATTTTTATTAAAAATTTATTTTTATATCTTTAACCCTTTAACTAATTAAATTAAGACAAACAGTAATGAA
>NZ_CAXAVR010000055.1:0-17003 GCF_963972535.1 uncultured Salegentibacter sp. | reverse complement strand
GGTTAGTCTTCTTTCCTAAAAAACGACTTGATCTCCTGGCCCGGCCTGGCGTAATGAAAACGATCTAAAAGATTAGGAAGGGCATAACCATCTAAACCATTTATAGCCACAGTCTCTGCATCGTCCAACCTCAACCAGCCATCTGGCGCCTGTATATTTTCATCAAAATAAATATGCTTAATAGCGCCAATAAGCATTACCGTTTCATTTTCTTTAATGTAGTATTCATTCACGTATTCGCATCCTAATTTTATATTAGACTGCTTAACATAGGGGGCAAAAAAATTGTCCAGATATTCTTCTTCCAGGCCTGTTTGCTGGAATTCAGAAATTTCTTCATCATATTTAGCAGCGGTTTGATGGGCGCTTTCTATCATATCTTTCTGAATATGATTCACCGTGAAATATTTATTCTCTTTAATATTTTTATAGGTATTCCGGGCTACCTCTTTAGTTGGCCGGGTAATAAAACCAAGTAGTGCGGGGTTGCTTCCCAAATGAGTAACCGAACTAAAAACCGCCACATTCACTCCTTTTTGCTCTGATTTTGTAGCGATAAGATTGGCAGATTTATAACCGGTTACACTATTAATTAGGTTAAGACGGAAAAGTTTTTCCATTTTCCCTATTTCTGCTGAAGTAATATGTTGCATAAGAATCTGTTTAATAAAAAAGATGACTAAAAATAAAAATACCTGTTATTGGCAAATTTATGCTTTAGTCATCTTAAGACTGTAATCATTAGCTTTTCTTTAAAAGTTGATTAGCCTTGATTTTCCAGTTTATTAATTCTCATTTCATATTCTTCCATAGCCTCACGAACCGCATCTACGTTATCTGAAGATTTTTGGTGCGCACTGTTCATTGCTTTCTCCAATTCTTTATCGGGATGTTGAAACAAATCGGTAATCACGTGATTTATCTTATCAATAATACTTTCCTGGCTGTTTTTAATGTCTTCCAGCTTATTCAAAGTGGACCTCATTTGTTCAATTTTCGACTCATCCATATTTTAAGTTTTATAGGGTTGAATATTAAATTTACTTTTTTCTGGTTAGACGTTTCCCGCAATTAACCTGCTTTTAAGGACATTTAATCTAAAATTAAGAATTTTTCTATTTAGGTTTTTCAGAATCGAATTCGGGATAATCTGTGTAACCTTTTGGGCCCGGCGTGTAAAAAGTATCTTCATCCCATTCGGTCAAAGGTGCATTTTTAGAAAAGCGTTCTGGTAAATCGGGATTAGAAATAAAAAGTTTAGCGAATGAAACCATATCGGCATTACCTTCGTCAATAACTTTATTTCCTGATTCCTGATCAAAGCCTGCGTTAATCATTAATTTGCCCTTATAAATAGGTCGGTAATGTTTCGCAATGTTTGTTTCCAGGTAATCTATCTGGCTAACATCTGTAAAAGGTTCAGAGAGGTGTAAATACGCCAAATCGTAAGCATTTAATTTTTCAATTATGTGATCAAAGGTAGCAATTGATTCTTCTGAAGCTGTAATTCCAAAGGCGTCGTTTAGCGAAGGATTAAACCTTACTCCAATTCTATTTTCTGGCCAAACTTCACTTATAGCTTCAAGAATTTCAAAAAAGAAACGTCCCCGGTTTTCAATATTTCCCCCGTAATCATCGGTTCTAATATTTGCATTTTTATTGAGAAATTGATGAATTAAATAACCATTAGAGCCGTGAATCTCTACCCCATCAAAACCGGCATGTTTGGCATTTTCTGCGGCGTGTTTAAAATCCAGGACGGTTTGTTTTATATCGGCTACACTCATCGCCTGTGGTTCTACAGTGTCTTCAAAGCCATCTGGGGTATAAGCTTGCGTATTTGGATTCACGGCGCTTGGAGCTAATGGTTTTTCTCCATCGTGAAATTTAGGGTGTGAAATACGGCCACAATGCCATAACTGTAAAAATATCTTTCCTTCATTTTTGTGAACAGCTTCAGTTACTTTTTCCCAGCCTTTTACCTGGTTTTCGGTATAAATTCCCGGGGTATTTATATAACCCACTGCGGCATCAGAAATTTGAGAACCTTCAGAGATTATAAGTCCGGCACCGGCACGTTGCGCATAATATTCGGCGTGTAACTGGGTAGGTGCATTATCTTTATTATCAGCGCGATTACGTGTCATTGGAGCCATAATAACCCGGTTTTTTAATTCCAGGTCTCCAATAGTAACCGATTTTAGTAAGGCTTGAGTACTATGCATATTAAATAAATTTTAGTATTAAATTTAAGGGAAGCATATAGTAAGTGCTGTTAATTAAATGGTAAATAGGTTTTTCTTAAATAGCTGAGAGAGCCTTAAATTGAGTAGAAATAAGTAAATTCGTAACTTAAAATTGCATTTTCTAATAACCGTTTTCTGGAAAATGTACAGCAAGAATTTATGCAGACACCCAAAAAAATCGCCATTGTTGGCTCAGGCCTGGTTGGATCTTTACTCGCTATTTTTCTTAGAAAAGCCGGCCATGAAGTTGAGGTATTTGACCGCAGAAAGGATATTAGAAATGTAGAATTTTCCGGTAGGTCTATAAATTTAGCCATGTCTAACCGTGGCTGGAAATCTTTAAGGGCTGCCGGCATAGAAGATGAAATTAAAAAATTGGCGCTTCCTTTAGATAAAAGGGCGATGCACGTTAACGATAAACCGCTTTATTTTCAGAAATACGGAAAAGAGGAAGAAGCTATTTATTCTATTTCCCGTGGGGTTTTAAACCGAAAAATGATCACCCTGGCCGAAGATGCCGGGACCACTTTTAGGTTTGAAGAAAAAGTTTGGGATATAGATATGGCTGAAGCTAAATTGTATACCGGTGAGAGTGAAAAAGGGGAGTGGAAAGAATATAAATTTGACCTTATATTTGGTGCCGATGGAGCTTTTTCCCGGGTTAGACATAAAATGCAAAGACAAAGCAGGTTTAATTATTCGCAACATTTTATAAATGTTGGTTATAAAGAGTTAAGCATTGCGCCCAACCCAGATGGTAGCCATAAACTTGATAATGCCTCCTTTCATATTTGGCCTCGTGGGGAATTTATGCTTATTGCAATGCCTAATTTAGATGGTAGTTTTACCTGTACTTTATTTATGCCTTTTGAGGGCGAAAATTCTTTTGAAAGCATCAAGACTGAGACCGATGCCGAGCTATTTTTTCAGAAGCATTTTCCAGATATTAACCAGGAGATTGAAAATTTAAAAAAGGATTTCTTTAAAAACCCTACCAGTAGTATGGTTACCATAAAATGTTATCCCTGGTCTTATTGGGAAAAAGTGACTTTGGTAGGAGATTCAGCGCACGCAATTGTACCATTTTATGGGCAGGGAATGAATGCCGGTTTTGAAGATATTTTGGTATTAAGCCAGAAAATGAAAAAATATGGGGACGATTGGGAAAGTATTTTTGAAGAATACCAGAAAGCCCGAAAACCCAATACAGATGCCATTGCAGAACTTAGCTACCGTAATTTTATTGAAATGAGCAGCAAAACTGCAGATCCCGATTTTCTACTGCGGAAGAAAATTGAAAACTGGTTTTCTAACAAACATCCCAACACCTGGGTGCCTTTGTATTCCCGGGTTACTTTTTCTGATAAACCTTATGCTGAAGCTTTAGCGATTGGCGATTATCAACGTAAAATTATGGACGAGGTGATGGAGATTTCAGGGATTGAAAATAAATGGGATTCTATTGAAGTTGAAAATAAAATTCTTAACCTACTGGATAACAAACCGGCTTTTTCATTCTAATTTTTCTTCAAAATCTGGTTCTATATTCAGGCTTTCATAAACACCTTCCATGGTTCTGTGATCTTCGGTTAAAACAACCAGCATATCATTGGCTTCAATAACCGTATTTCCGTTGGGAGTAATAAATTGATCGTCTCTGGAAATCATGGCGATTATCGCTTTCTTTGGAAATTGTAATTCTACAATTCTTTTGCCTACCGAATGGTTTTGTTCCGGAATATTAATTTCTCTTAAAAAAGATTTAGCACCATCGGCCATAAATGCATCTACCGGCGATTTTTGTTTGGCCTTCATTGGTAAAGCCACGTGCAGCCAGCGTGCCACCACAGATAATGTAGTTCCCTGGATTAATACCGAAGTTAAGGAGACAAAAAATACGATGTTAAAGATCATATCGGCTTTTTCAATTCCCGCAAGTAGCGGATAAGTGGCAAATACAATGGGTACAGCTCCTCTAAGCCCCACCCAGGAAATATACCAACGGCGGCGCATTTTCATTTTAAAGAATATTAGGCTTAAAAAAACTCCCAGGGGTCTTGCTATAAATATTAAAAACACTGAAATAAAAATACCCACGCCTATAACCGGGACAATGTGCGACGGATAAACCAGCAATCCTAAAGTAAGGAATAGTACAATTTGCATTAACCACGCAAGCCCATCAAACATTCGCATGATGGTCTTTTTGTGAATAATGTTATGGTTTCCAAGGTAAACTCCGCTTAAGTAAACCGCTAAAAATCCGTTGCCACCAAGTGCATCAGTAGCAGAAAATACAATAAACATTAGCGCGATAGCGAGAACGGGATATAAACCTTCAAAATCTAATTTTATACGGTTAATTACCAATTTACTCAACTTTCCGAAGATAAATCCGAGAGCGGCACCAATTAAAATTTGCTGAAGAAAAAGCGGAATAATACTATAAATACTTTGATCCTGGTTCACCACCAAACCTAAAAAGGCAATGGTAAGAAAATAGGCCATAGGATCGTTACTACCACTTTCAAGCTCCAGGGTTGGTCTTAAATTAGATTTTAAGGCAAGGTTTTTAGCCCTTAAAATGGAAAATACCGCGGCGGCATCTGTAGAAGAAACAATGGCGCCAAGCAATAAACCTTCGTAAATAGTAAAATCTGTTATGTACCAAACAAAGGCGCCAACACTTACCGCTGTAAATAAAACTCCTAGAATGGAAAGAGAAATTCCCTGCCACATTACCGGTTTTATAGTTTTCCAGCTAGTATCAAGTCCCCCGGAAAATAAAATAAAATTAAGGGCAACAATTCCTATAAATTGAGCGAGTTGTGGGTCGTTAAAATAAATTCCACCAATTCCTTCTGATCCTGAGAGGATTCCAACTGCAAGAAAAAGTACTAAGGTAGGTACGCCAAAACGATAAGATGTTTTTCCCGCCAGGATACTAATAAATAACAACAGAGAGCCTATTAAGAGAATGTTTTCTATTGTTATGCTCATTGTTTATCTGTTGTTTTAATCAGTTTGTGGTATTCAAAATACATCAGGGGACCGAAGTTTTTTAGGCGAAAGGTTTCCTGGTTTTTCTTAAACTATTTTTCTGTTGTAAAAATACATATTCGGCCCTATTAAATAAAGCCGAATATATTTATTATTAAAAAGTGTTTAGAAAATTTAAAACGAAAAATTAATGCGAATTATCTTTCAGGATTTCGGGAAACTTTTCTTTAAAGCGGTTTAATCTTGGAATAGAAACTTTTTGAATATAGGGATTGTCAGGATTATTCTTTTCGTAATTCTGGTGATAATCTTCTGCTACCCAAAATTTTTGGAATGGTAAAATTTCAGCAGCAATGGGTTGCTCATAATCTTTTGCTACTTCATTTTTCACCTTGTTTATAATATCTTTTTGCTCCTTATTTTGATAAAAAATAATAGAACGGTACTGCGAACCAATATCGGGTCCCTGGCCGTTTACCTGGGTAGGATCTTGCGAACCAAAATAAACCTCTACTAAAGTTTCAAAATTCACAATTTCAGGATCGTAAACAACTTCTACAGCTTCAGCGTGACCGGTTTTGCCCGTATTGCTGGATTCGTAAGTTGGGTTTTTTGTATGCCCTCCAGCATAACCAGAAATAGATTCCTTCACGCCTTCAATACTTTCATAAACTGCTTCAACACACCAAAAACATCCGCTGGCAAAATAGGCTTTTTCATAACCATTTTCAGCCGGTACTACGACAGGGTCGGCGTTAGCAATTTCGGGTTTGGTAACTGTTTTCTGCTGGGCGTTATTTCCGCAGGAAATTAATAGAAATATAAATGTAGGTAAGAAAAATCGTTTCATTAATTATTGTTTTTTATAAGTTCCTTCAAGTGTTTTTTTGCCATAAATGGCGTAATCTACCGCAAGTTCACCATCTATGTAAAAACCTTTCCAATCCAATTCTATATTACCATTTTTAGCGGGACTTAAAACAGCAATAGGGGTATTGGTATCAAAATCTTCCCAGGGCAGATCTTTATTAGTGTTTTTGTTAGAGGGGCTCACATAAAATATATTAACTGAATTCCCTGTTTTTGCATATCGGGCATTGATATACATTTCATTTTCAGCCAGGCATAATTCTGTATTATTATTCATATCTAATTCCAGACAATAGCAGCTACAATTTGCATCGCTTTCATCTACTTTTATATAAGTAGCGCCGGGATCAATTAATACAGAAGAAGATGCTTCGGTTTCGTTGTTATTAGTATCTGGCGCTTCTAAGGTTTCTTTTTCACTTTTATTATAATTTGAATTTGCTGAAGTAGAATTTTCAGTATTTACCTCTGAAGTGCTTTTGTTTTCAGTTTGTTCCGTTTTAAAATCAGGATCACTTTCCGGGTTTTTATCTTGGTTTTTACAGGATACTAACACTAAAATTAGGCAAAGTAGGCTTGCATAATATCTCATAATAAAGGGTTTTAGTTAGTAGAAATAAAGGTAGCTTTAAAATAGATTAAAAATGTGAAAAGCTTGTTAATCAATATAAAACCTCGAATTTTGGGTAATTTAAGAGGTGTAGCTTATTATAAAATTTAATTAGAATAATTTATCAAATGAATTTCAAATAAATTAACAAATTTTAATAGATTTACATAATAATCAGTTGCTTATAGCTGAAAATTTATAGAGACTGTTTAAAGATGAATTACATAGAAAATATAGCATTAGCCAGCCTGTAACTTCTAAGATTTTTAAGTTAGAAAAGCAGTTCTAGCGAAAATTAACTGATTTAAAATAGAATAACTAATTAACACCAAAATCGAAATGAAAAAAATTACACAATCACTTTTAAGTATTTTATTACTTAGTGTTATCCTGCATTCCTGCAGTACAGATTCTGAAGAAAATCCGGCTGCCAATCAGGAATTAGAACAGGAATTAGCATTAGAAAATGACGGCGTTCTTAAGATCCAATCAGCTACCTATATTTTTAAGAAAACCGGTGAAACCGCCAAATTTATTAGCCAGGATAGGGATTTTAATTTCAAATTCGTAAATGAGTTATCATTTGAAGCCGGTCAAAACAAACACGCTGTAGAAGGACTTAAAATAACGAATCCTGAAACCGATGAGTATTTAATTTTTTCACATTTTGAAGAATTAAAAAACGGTTTCGTGAAATTTGATGCAGAATTAAGTACCGGGGAAGTGCTTAGATCATTAATGTATAAACCAGGTAACGCTAACGACTCGCCAAACAAATGGCACGATGAACCGGTTATTGGGGTAACTACTCCCGTTATTGGAGCTATGATAGAATTCTCCCAGGAAGAACAATTAAGGAATTGCAGGGCTGCTTTAGCAGTTTGCGCTAATACTAACGGAGTTCCTACAGTTGCTTTAACTAACGGTAAAGGTTGGTTTACATCAATTGAATCTTGCGCGATAGACTGTCACGATTAAAATAAATTCAGCTCAGCAATTATTAACCATTAAAAAAGCCTCCAAATTGGAGGCTTTTTTTATTGTATTTCTTTTCTTCTAATTAAACTTTAGCGAAAAGATTTTGCATTTTTTCCTGCTCTTCTTTTGCAAGTTCTTCGTCTACCAGGATTCTACCGCTGTGTTCATCGGTAATAATTTTCTTTCTACCCGCAATTTCCATAATTACCTGTGGCGGAATGGTAAAGTAAGAACCTCCAGAAGCACCACGTTCTACGGGTACAATAGCAAGTCCGTTTTTAACGTTGCTTCTAATTCTTTTATAGGCATTTACTAAACGATCTTCAATATTCTTCTCGAATTCTGCAGATTTCTTGATTAGCGCCTGCTCTTCTTTTTCAGTTTCGGCAAGAATCTCGTTAAGTTCGCTTTTCTTGTGTTCAAGGTGTTTTTTCCTTTCTTCAAGACGCTCTTTAGTTTGCTCGATAACTTCTTTTTTCTGCTCAATTTGAGCGCGGTATTCTTTGATGTGTTTTTCGGCAAGTTCTATTTCCAGTTCCTGGAACTCAACCTCTTTACTAAGCGCATTAAATTCACGGTTGTTACGCACGTTTTTTTGCTGCTCAGCATACTTTTTCATGGTCACTTTAGACTCATCAATAAGATTTTTCTTGCTCTTTATATCGTTCTCAATTACCTCAATATCGGCATCCATTTTGTCCAAACGCTTGCTCAATCCGGCTACTTCATCCTCCAAATCTTCCACTTCCAGCGGAAGCTCACCGCGTACGTTCCTTATTTCGTCAATTCTGGAATCAACCAGTTGAAGGTCGTACAACGCTCTTAACTTGTCTTCTACAGTAACATCGTTCTTTTTTGCCATAGTTATATATACTTGATTGGATTGGTGTTTGTATCTCCTAAAATAAGTGCAAAATTACTAATTTTTTTTGTAAGATAAGAATGTAATAAATCTTTTGTGTATTGCTCACTTTCGTAGTGACCAATATCGGCTAAAATGAAGTCATTATCACCTTTATAAAAGTCGTGATATTTTAAATCTGCAGTAAGGTAAATATCGGCTCCTGCAGCTTTTGCTATACTTATAGCAAAACTTCCGCTACCGCCCAAAACTGCCACTTTTTCAATCGGTTTTCCGCGTAATTGAGAATGCTTTATACAGCCACAATTAAATTCGTTTTTTATGCGTTCTAAAAAGCTTTTTTCGTTTTCAGGGCTTGCTAATTCCCCAAACATTCCCATTCCCAAATGCTGATTTTCGTTATCTAAAGCACTTACTTCATAAGCTACTTCTTCATATGGGTGAGCGCTGAAAAGTGCCTGAAGCAGCTTTTTCTCAATAATAGAGGGATAAATAAGACTAATTTGTGTTTCTTCTTCCAGGTGAACTTCCCCGCGTTTTCCTATTACCGGATTAGCTTCTTCATTAGGCTTAAAACTGCCTTCTCCTTTTAAATTAAAACTGCAATTATCATAATTTCCAATATTTCCTCCCCCAGCTTCAAAAAGCGCTTTTCTTACTGCTGAAGCCTGTTTATTAGGAACAAAAGTGGTAAGTTTTTTAATGCTGTCTTTCCGCGGAATTAAAATTTTCCGGTTTTTTAGCCCCACTTTTTCGCAAATCATATCGTTCACACCCTTGTATTGATTGTCCAGCGCGGTGTGAATGGCATAAATAGCAATATCGTTCTTAATAGCCTTAATTACTGTTTTTTCTACATAGTCTTTCCCCGTAAGCTTTTTCAAACCCGAAAAAATAATGGGATGAAAGCTAATAATAAGGTTGCATTTTTTTTCAATAGCTTCATCTACAACTGTCTCCAAAGTGTCTAAAGTGATAAGCGCGCCGGTTACAGCAGCATTTCTATCGCCCACCAAAAGACCTACATTATCAAAATCTTCGGCGTACGCCGTTGGTGCAAATTCTTCAATTATATCAATAACTTCTTTTACAAGCATCTTGTTTTTTGGTTTTTATAAACTTAGCAGGTTGCTTTTTATTAATTTCGTAGTAGTTAATTTCAGCCCAACTTCAAATATAATTATTATAGCCTGCCCTGTATGAAGATTTTACGAAAAATGCTACTTCCTTTTGCTTTGTTGTACGGATTTGTAACCTGGAGCAGAAATTTACTTTACAACGCCGGAATTCTAAAATCTAAATCTTATGCTCTTCCTGTTATCTGCGTGGGAAACCTTAATGCTGGGGGAACGGGGAAATCTCCGATGATAGAATACTTGCTGAAGCTTTTACTACCCGAATTTAAAGTGGCTACGTTAAGCCGGGGATATAAACGTAGCAGCAAAGGTTATAGATTATTAAGCGGAACGGAAACTGCCACAGAAGTAGGGGATGAGCCTCTACAATTTAAAAGAAAGTTTAAAAATGCACTTATTGCCGTAGATGCCGACAGGCGGAATGGGATTGATAAACTTCAGCAGGAGAATGCTGAAATTATTTTACTGGATGATGCTTTTCAGCATAGAAAAGTACAGGCTGGACTCAATATTTTACTCACCGCTTACGGCGATCTCTATATAAACGATTTTATGCTACCCACCGGATATTTACGCGAACCTACGGTAGGTGCAGAACGCGCAAAAATAGTAGTTCTTACCAAGTGCCCTCCAAATCTCACCAGGACTGAAATGGAATCGATTAGAGGAAAACTTAAATTACAGAATTATCAGCAGCTTTATTTTAGTTTTATTGATTACGATGAAGAAATTATTTCTGAAATTACAATAGCTCCATTAAGCAGTTTAAAGGATAAAAATTTTACGCTCGTTACCGGAATAGCGAACCCGAAACCTCTCACAGATTACCTGGAAGCACAAGAACTTGATTTTAAACACCTGGCTTTTAACGACCATCATAATTTTACCAATGCCGAAATAGCCCGTTTACAAATGGAATCATTGCTTTTAACCACCGAGAAAGATTATGTTAGACTACGGGAGAATTTCGAAATTGGACAGCTATTTTATTTACCAGTAAAAACTGCATTTTTAAATAAAGAAGAAGTTTTTAAACAGGAAATTTTAAGTTTTGTACATAAAAAATGAGGTGAATTCACACCTCATTTTTATTTTGGCTAATTCAAACTATATATGTTTTTCTTTGATATATAATTCAATTAAGCCTGAATTTACAAAGCGCGTGCCAAAGGATTAAACGGCACTTTCCCTAATTGCTAATTGCCTGTTAATTTTTAGGAAGAATTCTTCTGTTTTATAAGGTTTCGGGATAATATCACTAAAGCCATTTAAGAAGAACTCATCAAGGTTTTCGTCTAAGGTTACTGCGGTTAAGGCAACGATAGGAATTTCAGTATTAAATTTCCTAATCTCTTTTGTAGCTTCAATCCCGCTAATTCCCGGCATATGAATGTCCATTAAAATAAGATCGTAGTCTTTTTCTTTTGTTTTTTCTATCGCGATAGTTCCATTATCTGCCACCTCACAAGTTACCCCTTGCTTTTCCAAGATCTTACGGGTAATCATTTGGTTAATCTTATTGTCTTCCACAATAAGTATGTTTTTTCCTTCTAATTTATCCTCTAAGGGTTCGGCTTCAATTCTTGGGCTGTTGTTAAGTTGGTTTTCAACCTCTTTAGCTTCAAATTTTAACTGAAAAGCAAAAGTAGACCCTTCTCCTAAATCGCTTTTTAAATCTATCTCACTCCCCAGTAAACTCAGTAAGTTTTTCACAATAGATAGGCCTAGACCTGTTCCTCCAAACTTGCGGTTAATTTGAGTAGAGCCCTGGGTGAAATTTTCAAAAATAGCTTTCTGTTTCTCCTTGCTTATGCCTTCCCCATTATCTTTTATTTCAAAATCCAGCAGCACAAAACTCCCTTCCCGACTGTTTTTAGAAACATTGATCCAAATATCACCGTCTTCAGTAAACTTTATGGAATTCCCGATAAGATTTATAAGAATCTGGGAAATTTTTAGCGGATCGCCTTTTAATTCCTGCGGAATAGAATCGTCGTAATTAAAATGGATTTTGGTATTTTTTTCATCAGCCGAATTCTTTAGAGCTACCAAAACATCCGAAATTCGTTTTTTAAGATCAAAAGAAGCTTCCATGATCTCCACTTTGTTCGCTTCTAATTTGTTTAGATCTAGTATATTATTGATAAGTGAAAGCAGGTATTCCCCAGAAAATTTTAGCGAATTAAGATGTTCTTTTTGATTTTCGGTAGGGCTTTCTTCTAACAATAAATGGGTAAGCCCCGTTACTGCATATAAAGGAGTTCTTAACTCGTGGGTAATTGTAGAGAGAAATTGCGCTTTAGCGAGGGAAGCTTTTTCAGCATTTTCCTTGGCTTTTGTAAGTTCGGCATTTTTCTTCTGCAGCAACTCGTTAGCGCGCGCTCTTAAATTATTATTCTTATATAGAGAAAGGGTTAAAAGTGATAAAATAGTGATAAGAGCCACACTTAAAATTGTGGTTAGCTTATTCACTTTTAAATTTCTTTCCTGTTCTGCGTTTTGAAGACTTAATTCATTTAGGCTACTTTGTAACGCATCTACACCGTACCTGGCATTAACCTGTTCGGCCAGTACTGCATTATTCATAGCGATTATAGAATCTTTGCGGGCAAAACTTTTTTGTAGAAAAACTAATGAAGATTCAAAGTCTCCGGTTTCTTCGTATAGCTTACTCATTAGTTTATTGGCAGACATAATCATCCCTCCAAAATTTTGAGCATAGGCAATCTCTAAAACACGTTTATTATTTTCTTTGGCTAATGCATAATTTTTTAATTCTAAATGAGCCCGGGCAGTATAATAATAGAGGCGAGAAAGTTCATATTTCTTATCGGTCTCTGAAAGTGTTATCCTTGCCTGCTGAAGAAGATTTAATGCTTTTGCTGGTTCATTTTCAGTATTAAGGATTATGATGGCACGGTTTAAATTTACAATACCAAGGTATACTTCGTTATCGAGTTTTAGATAGATTTCTTCAGCAAGATTCAGGTAGCGATTGGCTCTTTCCTTATCTTTTTGCCCCATTAAAATCTTGGCAAAATTCACATAACTATATGCCAAACCATTTTGGTCTTCAATATCTCTTTGAATCGAAATTGCTCGTTGCAGCTCGGTAATGGCCTTATCAAAATCGTGCCTTAAGTAATAAAGTTTGGCGAGAATACTGCTGGAAAGTGCAATTGCACGCTTATCGTTAATAGATTTTGAAAGTTCCAGGGAAGAATTTAATTGCTCAATAGCATTATCAAAATCTAACATATTTACCGAAACTTCGGCATCGTTAAGTAATTGTTGAATTCTCTCGTTAGTTATTTGAGAATCTTCGGTTTCATCTTGCTGAATTGCATAAGCGAACGAGCACCAACATGCGAGAAGTAGTATAAGAGTAAAGTTCTTCATTCGGGAAATTCAGCTAAAAGCTTAATTGAGATAAATATAGTTATTTATCATTAACGATAGAAATTAAATCGATAAGACGACTGGAATACCCGATTTCATTATCATACCAACCAATTATCTTAATTAATTTCCCATCAATTACCGACGTCATTTGGGCATCAAAAATACAGGAATGCGGATTATTATTAATATCAATAGACACTATTGGATCTTCGGTATAACTAAGAATTCCCTTTAACGAACTGTCTGACGCTTTTTTGAAAATTTTATTGATTTCTTCAATATTGGTCTCTTTGCTTACATTAATCGTCATATCGGTTAAAGAACCATTTGGTACAGGAACTCTAATTCCGCAACCTCCAATAACATCACTAATATCAGGAAAAATACCAGTTAAGGCTTTTGCTGCTCCCGTGGTTGTTGGGATTATAGATTGTGCTGCGGCCCGGCTTCTTCTTAAGTCGCGATGAGGTTTATCGTGTAAACTTTGGTCTGAAGTATAAGAATGTATCGTGGTGATATAAGCCTGTTGGACTTTAAAATTTTCGTGAATTAACTTCAACATTGGCGCTGCGTTATTTGTGGTGCAGCTGGCATTAGAAATTATTTTTTCAGTGCCGTCCAGGATATGTTCATTTACTCCTAAAACCACCATTTTAATTTCTTCGTCTTCTGGTGGAACCGATAAAATCACTTTTTTCCCTCCATTTTCAATATGATGCTGAAGATCTTTAGCCGTCTTAAACTTTCCAGTAGATTCTACCACCGTATCCACCTTATATGTACTCCAATCTATGTCTTGCGGATAAGCATAATTTAAAAGTGGAATAGGTTGCCCATTAACAATTATATTATTTCCTTCTGAAGAAATTTCCGCGGGAGAAACACCGTGAATACTATCGTATTTTAATAAATGAGCAAGGGTTTTTGCATCGGCGAGGTCGTTTATTGCAACCACATTGATGCTCTTATTTTCGATTAAAAGTCTAAAAAGGCTGCGTCCAATACGGCCAAAACCGTTTATGCCAATATTGATGCTTTTATTCATTTATTTCAGAAAAAACTTAGTCGATATGTTTGTGTGCTTTGTAAGAAGAACGAACCAACGCGCTACTTTCTACGTGACGAAATCCAAGATCAAGACCAATAGCTTCGTATTTCTTAAACTGGTCTGGTGTAATAAATTGCTTTACCGGTAAATGTTTTTTGCTGGGCTGCAGGTACTGGCCTATAGTAACCACATCTACATCTACACTTCTAAGATCGTGCAGGGTTTGAATAACTTCATCTTCCTGTTCACCAAGACCGAGCATAATTCCAGATTTAGTCCTATTAACTCCCTGTTGCTTTAAATATCTAAGCACTTCAAGACTGCGATCGTATTTTGCCTGGATCCTCACTTCACGGGTTAACCTTTTTACGGTTTCCATGTTATGAGAAACAACTTCTGGCATTACTTCTACAATTCTATCTAAATTACGCTCATTTCCCTGGAAATCTGGGACAAGGGTTTCAAGTGTGGTTTCAGGATTCATTCGGCGAATAGCCTTTACGGTTTCTGCCCAAATAATAGAACCCATATCTTTAAGATCGTCGCGGTCTACACTGGTTACCACGGCGTGCTTAATACCCATAATTTTAATAGAGCGGGCTACTTTTTCTGGTTCGTCCCAATCTACTGTTTCAGGGCGGCCGGTTTTTACACCGCAAAATCCGCAGGAACGGGTACAAACATTTCCTAAAATCATAAAAGTAGCGGTACCTTCACTCCAGCATTCCCCCATATTTGGGCAACTACCCGAAGTGCAAATGGTGTGCAAATCGTATTTGTCTACCAGGCTTCGAAGTTCGGTGTATTTTTTTCCGGTTGGAAGTTTAACCCTTAACCATTTTGGTTTGGCTTTTGGCTTTTCTTTTACTGGGCTTATAGTGTCTGTACTCATAGCAAAAATCTTGGTTTCAAAGATACAATAATCTACCGAACTGCATAAATTAGAACGTTAAGTCGGTGATAACTTACACCGATTTTCTGGCTTCAATAATTTCAGCAAGTAACTTTTTAGCTCTCAGGAGTTTAATTTTCACATTGTTCATAGGTTCGTCAAGGCTCTGGGCTATTTCTTTATAAGATTTCTCCTGAAAATATCTAAGATTAATCACTTCCTGGTAATGCGGCTTCAGTTGTTTAATATCTGTAAGCAGTTGCGCTAAATGTTGCTCGCTAATTAATTTATCTTCAATAGTGGGTGTTTCATCAGCAATACGGTACACCTTATCATTTTGATCTGAAGTGGTTTGAGACCTTATAGAAGACTTTTGCTTTCTAAGCATATCTACATGAATATTCTTTGAAATGGCAATAAGCCAGGTGCTAAAAGAATAATCTTCATCAAAGGTGTGAATTTTATTAAATGCCTTGGAAAAAGTTTGAATGGTAATATCTTCAGATTCGTAGGCGTTGCCGGTTTTTTTTAACTGAAAACCGTACACGTTATCCCAAAAAGTATCAAGCAAATAATTAAACGCTGATTGACTCCCTTTTTTGGCAGCTTTAATTTTGGTAAGTAGCAATTCGTGATTTATTTCCAATGCGTAGGTTTTGAAACGCTGTTTGCTATAAATATGCCAAATTGGGTGAATATTAAAAATACTTCTAAAAACGGAAATAACCAAACCACATCTGTCTCCTCAAGTTTTTTTGCCGATTTAGCGTAGACCACCGCCTGTACCAGTAATACAAATCCTGCAACTCCTAAAACAAGTTGCCATTGAAATTGAATTATTAATAATGCAGCTAATAATATCCAGAAAAAGAATCGGGAAGCGTAAAATAAACCTAATAAAACTTTATCTTTAGTTTTATAAAATCCGGCTACTGAAGCGTGCCTTCTTTTTTGCTTAAACCAGGATTTTAAATCGGTTTTTGGGACACTTCGTGTGCTTGCTTCGGGATGATGACAAATAAAAGTATTCTCTTCATTTCCTCCTTCGTTTACAAAAAGATCGTCGTCTCCAGAGCGCAGGTGTAAATGATTTGCAAAACCTTTTTGGTCGTAAAACTGTTTAGAAGTGTAAGCAAGATTTCTCCCCACTCCCATATACGGATTTCCTAATTTTGCATAAGAAAAATATTGAATAGCGGTGAGCAAAGTTTCAAATCGAATAAGCTTGTTAAGTAAAGATTTGCTGTTTTTAAAATAACCACCGTAACCTAAAACAATACTTTTTTCTTCCTGAAATCCGGCAGCCATATGGGTAATCCAGTTTCGGCTTTGTGGCGCGCAATCGGCATCGGTAAAAATTAAATAAGGATTTTTCGCTTTTTTAATTCCAAGCGTCAGTGCATACTTTTTATTAGCCCAAAAAGCTTCATTATTCTGAACATCTACCAGTTTCACCCGGCCATCCAGGGCCTGAAAATTTTCGATAACTTCTAAAGTTTCATCGTGGGAAGCATCATTAATCACAATAACTTCAAAATCGGGATAATCCTGATCCAGGATTGGAGGAAGGAAGTTTCTAAGATTTTCTGCTTCGTTTTTTGCACAAACTATTACCGAAACAGGCAGGTTCAATTTCCCGGGATTTTTTGAGGTGTTATTTGCAAATGCGAAAAAGGCCAGGTAATAGGCCAGGATAATTAAAGAAAATAATAAGAAAAATCCCAGTAAAAGTGTTGCCATTTAATCTAATTAGCCGCTTTTTTTTCTCCAGAGCAATCAGACATTTCATCGGGTAATTTACCGCAGAAACTGCAGGCTTCACCTTCTTTATTTAAAAACGGACTTTGGCTTGCGCAGGTTCCTGCAAATTTACCATCTTTCTTTCCCCATATTTTTATGGCAATTCCGGCAAAGGCCAGTCCTAAAAGTACTATTGTTATTAATAATAATTTCATAGCT
>NZ_CAXAVR010000054.1:0-17679 GCF_963972535.1 uncultured Salegentibacter sp. | reverse complement strand
TTTTATTTAATTAAAGTTTTATTTATTAATATCCTGTAGACGAGGATTGATTAGATATACGTGTGGTTTTTGCTCTAATTTTCGATCTTGCTGCCTGCTTAAGTTCAGTTATTGGTGCTGTATCAATTTTTGCTACACCCCCAAGAACTAAAGTATTTGTAGTGTCATAGAACAGGGCAAAGTCACCATCTCCAGGTTCTATTACAGAAGCGCAGGCAATGGTTAGGTCTTCTATACCTGCCATAATAGGGTGATCTCTATTTGATGCTGAAGGTAATATGGTATAATCACAATCAACTCGTCCTCCACTATTGAATAAAACGGCGCCCATATTTGCAAGGAATTGATTTTCAACTTCAATATTTGCATAAAATGAATCATACTCACCAACAAAAATTATTCTTCCACCATCGGCCGCGAATTGCTTTAAAGTATTGATTTCATCTACCGTATATTGCGATGTTGGCATAACCAGCATCACTATTTTAACATCTGAAGGAATGCTTGTTAAAGAGCCTACCGTTGAAAAAATACTCTCTACGGTAAAACCTTCATCTTCAATAACAGATTCGGTGGTAGCCCATCCTGTTTCAGTACATTCGCCATTGCTGTAGCATCTTGCATTGCGCCCGCGATCTATCCAAACTACATCTCCACCGTTCCTTACTCCCGTAGTGGTATAATTAACGAGGTTTTGAACAAATCTCACATTATCGGGATCTTCCAGAGCGGTATTATCAAATATATTTATATCGTTTAATACAACTACATCTCTGCCGGGAACCCGGATACTTTCACATCCAACTTCATCTACTTCTACTCCGGGATCTGTATCTGGACATTCATCAATATCATTTGGTATGCCATCGCCATCATCATCTGATCCACTTTCACAGGCATCACCTACACCATTTTCATCTTCATCTGCCTGGTCTGGGTTTGGTACATTTGGACAATTATCTTCGCTATTGGGAATTCCATCCTGATCTGAGTCTAATGGTTCGTCATCATCTCCACAACCAAAAAATAAATGTTCGTATTCTACATTATCATCCCCGTCAAAATTAGCCTGAATATTGGCTCTACTCAACGTACCATCAATAATTATCTCTGAAACTTCGCCATATACATCTGGCCATCCCTTAAGAGTAACCTCATAATATAGATATGGTTCCTCATCGTCGTAATCCTGTAAATTAGGTAAATCGAAACATAATGGATCTGCCCAGGGATCTTCACCTTCAGCAGATTTCGCATTTTCTACATCGGTATAAAGCGGAGTTCCACTATCATCTGTTCCTAACCAGATATCTACGCTATAAGCCGCGGTATAATGTCTTCCGGCTTCATTACAATAATTTGCGAAGAAGCAAAATTCAAATATTTCGGTGGGAATAAGATCAAAAAATAGATAACCATATTCATTCACAATTCTATCATCAAAACAAACCACCGTTACATCTACATATTTTTTAACTCCACTACGAAGATTAATGTCTAACGGTAAAGTGTTCTGTAATAAATCTCCAATTGCACCTCCTTTTGGTGCAAGCCAAATAAGACCTCCTTCAGAATTATACACTGCAAAATGATCTAAAGTATACGTTCCCGGTTCAAGTTCAAGTTCAGGACTATATTCAGTATAATTTTCATCAGAAACCAAATCAATTGCAAAAGGATCTCCAGAAGTACCTACGACTTCTTCTTCACCTCGCAATAAAATAATTTCTACATAGGAAGGGGTATCATCAGAACACGCTGGAAGCTCGGTAGCTTCCTGTTTATTTTGCTGGTTTCGTAGCAGATCATTAAGAATAGGACTAAAAGATAGCGTAGCTTTTTCTGAAACTTCCTGGACACCTTCCTCTTCACTACACGAAAAACAAATAACGCATAGGAGGAACGATAAGAATAATCTTCTTATAAAAATTTCCATAATAATTAGTATTAATTAGTTTTGTGAATACAAATTGCCGGGGTGAAATTTATTGCATTACATGAGGGTGTATTGCAATAAGAAAAGGTCACAGGGGGTTAAGAATATTATCTTCGAAGATATTTCAAATTTAATGAGAAAATCTCGCTATTCCACTGAGGGTTTCCCATTAAAAATCACATAAAATAATGAGTACCGAAAAGCAGCTTTCTTACCAAATCACTAATACCTACAGCGTTTTAAACGATTTTACTGAAAAGACAAAAACAGTCTGGTTGGTTTGCCACGGAATTGGTTATTTAAGCAGGTATTTCTTAAGGCATTTTAATCATTTAAATGCAATAGAAAATTATGTGATTGCTCCACAGGCCCAGTCTAAATATTACCTCAACAACGAGTATAAACACGTAGGTGCCTCCTGGCTCACTAAAGAACAAACTGAAGCAGAAACTGAAAATGTACTCAATTATCTCGATGAAGTTTATAAAGCTGAAAATCTAAAAAATGCACCAAGATTAATAGTTTTAGGCTATTCCCAGGGCGTTTCAGTAGCAACAAGGTGGATTGCCAGGCGAAAAATTGAATGCCAAGAATTAATTATGCATTCGGGAAAAGTTCCTTCAGAATTAACTGCTGAAGATTTTGAATTTCTTAAGCAAACAAATTTCACTTTTATCTACGGAACTGAAGATGAATACCTCAAAAACGGAATAGTAAAAGTAGAAGAAGAACACCTGAAAGAGATATTTCCTCATAATCTTGAAATAAAAACCTATAAAGGTGGGCACGAAGTCAATACCAAAATTATTGCTGAATTTGCTTAAATTCGGTGGGTATTCTATTCAATTCTTTAGCCAGAAACTGTCACTTCGAGCGCAGTCGAGAAGTTAGCGATTTAATTATTTCTAAATGAAACAAAAAAATACTTCTTCTAAAACTTCCATCTTAAAAAGTATTGGCCCCGGATTTTTACTGGCTGGAGCAGCCATTGGAGTTTCTCATTTAGTGCAGGCTACCAGAGCCGGTGCCGATTATGGATTTATTTTAATTTGGGTTTTGATCGTTGCTTGTATTTCAAAATATCCTTTTCTTGAATTTGGCCCCAGGTTTGCCGCAGGTACCGGAAATCATTTGATTACTGGCTATAAAAAACTGGGTAAATTCCCATACTGGATTTATATACTGATTACGCTGGGAAGTATGTTTATTATACAGGCTGCAGTGACTATTGTTACCGCCGGTTTAGCCGAGCGACTCTTCAATTTTGGCTGGCCGCCTTTTCTTTGGAGCGGAATTATTCTCATTGCCTGTATCGCTTTACTTTTAATAGGAAAATATCCGGGCCTGGATAAAAGTATGAAAGTGATCGTTACTTTATTGACGTTGGCTACACTTGCTGCAGTAATTATGGCTTTTGGTGCGGGGACTGTTAACGATGCAGTTACCACCGAACCGCCTTCGCTATGGACTACCGCCAGTTTGGGTTTTATAATTGCTTTTATGGGCTGGATGCCTATTCCTTTAGATGCTTCGGTTTGGCATTCCATCTGGACCAAAGAAAAAGCAGTTCAAAACAAACAGAAAATTTCAGTTAAAGGTGCTTTTGCCGATTTTAACGTGGGTTATCTTTCGGCTGCTTTTATTGGGTTACTTTTCTTTTTGCTAGGCGTTTTAGTAATGTTTGGCAGCGGCACTTCGTTTTCCAGCAACAGCGTGGAATTCTCGAGCCAGTTAGTGGAATTATACGGAAAAACCCTTGGGAAATGGAGTAAACCTTTGATCTCTGTAGCAGCTTTTGTTACCATGCTAAGTACCGTTCTAACAGTTACTGATGCTTACCCGAGAGTAATTTCTGAATTAAAAAACCCCGAAAAGGATAAACCTGAAGACAAAAAAGAGAAATGGAAAATTTACCGAACTTCCATTTTTATTATCCCAGTTCTTTCGCTTTCTATTTTGTATTTCCTCTCCGGTTCGTTTACCATTTTGGTAGATTTCGCCGCCGGACTTTCATTTCTATCTGCACCATTTTTGGCCTGGTATAATTATAAACTGGTAACAGGAAAACAAATGCCTAAAAAACATAGGCCGGGAAAGAATTATAGAGTTTTCAGCTTGATTTGTTTTGGGCTTTTGGTGATATTTAATTTTGTGTATTTGTATTATACATTTGCCCCCTAACCCCGGAAGGGGGAATATTCTCTCGTATCCTATCATTCTGAATGATAAAGCTTAAACTTCTTAAAACAAAAAAGCGCGACCCATTCAGATCGCGCTTTTGATTTATTTAAGCCCTCCCATTTCGGGGGAGGGTTGGGAGGGGGCTTTTTTATTTAACTTCCTCAAAATCTACATCTTCTACGTCGTCTCCGCTTTTAGAGTCTCCTCCAGCTTGCTGGCCGCCTTCAGCTCCGGTAGCACCTTGTTGTGGTCCACCTTGTCCGCCTTGAGCTTCAGCTTGTGCTTTATACATTTCTTCAGAAGCTGTTTTCCAGGCTTCGTTCAATTTGTCTAAAGCAGGAGTAATTTTATCTAGCTCTTTAGTTTCGTAAGCTTTCTTCAATTCTTCTAAAGCTTCTTCTACCGGCTTTTTCTTATCTTCAGAAATCTTATCGCCAAATTCTTTCAACTGCTTTTCAGTTTGGAAGATCATAGCATCAGCTTCGTTAAGCTTATCTACTTTTTCTTTGGCTTGCTTATCGGCATCAGCATTTGCTTCAGCTTCTTTCTTCATTTTCTCGATTTCTTCTTCTGTTAATCCTGAAGAAGCTTCGATACGGATATCCTGAGATTTTCCGGTTGCTTTATCGGTAGCGCTTACTTTAATGATACCATTGGCATCAATATCAAAAGTCACTTCAATTTGAGGAGTTCCTCTTGGCGCTGGTGGAATTCCGTCTAAGTGGAATCTACCAATTGTTTTGTTATCTGCCGCCATTGGACGCTCACCCTGCAACACGTGAATTTCTACAGAAGGCTGATTATCGGCCGCGGTAGAGAATGTTTGTGATTTCTTGGTTGGAATCGTAGTGTTAGATTCAATTAATTTAGTGTTAACTCCTCCCATAGTTTCAATACCTAAAGAAAGTGGAGTAACATCAAGTAACAATACATCTTTTACATCTCCTGTTAATACACCACCCTGGATAGCAGCACCAATTGCTACAACCTCATCTGGGTTTACACCTTTAGAAGGTTTCTTACCAAAGAATGCCTCTACTTCTTCCTGAATTTTAGGAATACGGGTAGAACCACCAACAAGAATTACCTCATCGATATCACTTTTTGAAAGACCTGCATCGCTAAGTGCTTTTTTAACAGGCTCCATAGAACGAGTAACTAATTCTGAAGCTAACTGCTCAAATTTAGAACGGCTAATAGTTTCTACAAGGTGTTTTGGTCCGCTTGAAGTTGCCGTTACATAAGGTAAATTAATTTCAGTTTGACTTGAAGAAGACAACTCAATTTTAGCTTTCTCAGCAGCTTCTTTTAAACGCTGAAGTGCCATTGGGTCTTTTCTTAGATCAATATCTTCAGCTTTCTGGAAAGTATCTGCAAGATAATCGATTAGAACTTCATCAAAATCGTCACCACCTAAGTGCGTGTCACCATTTGTTGATAATACTTCAAATACACCATCACCTAATTCAAGGATAGAGATATCAAATGTACCACCACCAAGGTCATATACAGCGATTTTTTGATCCTGAGATTTTTTATCAAGTCCGTAAGCCAATGCAGCTGCAGTAGGCTCGTTTATAATACGACTTACTTTCAATCCTGCGATCTCACCAGCTTCTTTTGTAGCCTGACGCTGAGAATCGTTAAAGTATGCAGGTACGGTAATTACCGCCTCTGTTACATCCTGTCCAAGATAATCTTCTGCGGTTTTCTTCATTTTTTGAAGTACCATTGCAGAAAGTTCCTGCGGAGTATATTTTCTTCCATCCACATCTACACGTGGAGTATCATTATCACCTTTTACTACTTTATAAGGAACCCTTCCTGCTTCTCTAGAAGATTCAGAATATTTGTTCCCCATAAAACGTTTAATAGACGAAATAGTTTTTTCTGGGTTAGTTACTGCCTGACGCTTAGCCGGATCACCAACTTTTATTTCGCCACCTTCTACAAATGCGATTACAGAAGGTGTAGTTCTTTTTCCTTCGGCATTAGGTATTACCGTAGGCTCGTTACCTTCCATTACGGCAACGCAAGAGTTGGTAGTACCTAAGTCAATTCCAATTATTTTACTCATAACTTTATAGGTTGAATTTTATATTATTGATTTCAATTCTTCGAGGTGTTAAAGTCAATCATTATGCCAGCAGAAAACTTATGACAGGTTGTCATTTTTTCCTAAAAGTACTTGCCAAATCTGCGCTTCGAAGCTTACGAAATCGTTTTAATATTTCTTCAATTCATTCTACTTCATACTAACAAATCCTTATTTTTGCAGTAAAATAGGAGTTATACAATGCGAAAAATTGAATGTATTAGTGTTTTTGATATGTTGAAGGTGGGCGTAGGTCCTTCCAGTTCTCATACTTTAGGTCCCTGGCGGGCATCACAACGCTGGATTGCAGAATTAAAGCAAAAAGGCACTTTTGATGACGTAGAACATATACATATAGATCTCTATGGCTCTCTATCCCTTACCGGAATAGGTCACGCTACAGATATTGCTACTGTTTTAGGACTTTGTGGTCACGATCCTGTAACTATGGATATTTCTATAATTGACACTGAAATTCAAAAGATTAGGGAAACAAAAAAACTTCAATTTAACGGCGAAAAAGAGATCGATTTCAGCATTGCTGACGATGTAAAGTTTAACAAGAAATTCCTTGAGTTTCATCCCAACGGAATGACATTTAGGGCTAAACTGAAAAACGGTAAAAAAACCTCTTCTTCGTTTTATTCTATCGGCGGCGGTTTTGTTGTAAAGAAAGAGCGTAAAAATGCTAGTAATAAGATGAAAAGCTTTTTAGAATTTCCTTTTCCTATTGAAAAAGCCACAGAACTCCTAGCCTATTGCAAAGCTGAAAACAAACCTATTTCTGAAATAGTTCTGGAGAATGAAAAATCTCTTAGAACTGAAGAAGAAATAAATGCCGGCTTAAAACAAATTTGGGATGTGATGCTGGAATCGATGTTCATTGGCTGCCATACCGAAGGCACTCTTCCCGGCGGACTCAATGTGAAACGCCGTTCTTTTGAAATGCACCAGCGTCTTATTGGCGAAGAAAAATATGATTCTCCCGAAGATTGGATAACCGCTATTAGAAGAACTGAGGTGAAATTCAGGCAAATCCTTAAATGGGTGAGTTGTTTTGCTATTAGCGTAAATGAAGTAAATGCATCTTTGGGTCGTGTAGTCACCGCGCCAACTAATGGCAGTGCCGGCACCGTACCTTCTGTAATGATGTATTATATGGTGATAGAAAACCACGAAGCAACTTTTGAAGATATGAAACGCTTTATGCTGGTTGCCGGTGAAATTGGCAGTCTCTTTAAAAAAGGAGCCACGATTTCTGCAGCTATGGGCGGGTGCCAGGCAGAAATTGGTGTATCCTCGGCAATGGCTGCCGGCGGATTAACAGAATTACTTGGCGGAACGCCTGAACAGGTATTAATGGCCGCAGAAATCGCTATGGAGCATCATCTTGGATTGACTTGCGATCCTATTGCAGGTTTGGTACAGGTGCCTTGTATTGAAAGAAACGCAATGGGTGCCATAAAAGCCATCAATGCCGCTGAAATAGCCCTGGAAAGCGATGCTACCAAAGCAAAAGTTCCATTGGATAAAGTAATTGAAACAATGTGGGACACTGCAAAAGATATGAATTCTAAATACAAAGAAACATCTGAAGGCGGGCTCGCAGTTAAAGTGAATTTAAGCGATTGTTAATTACCCGTTCTCTGTTGTGGGTAATCAGTTCTGAATTTTGCTATTCTGAATTTTGAATTATTTAAAAAACTCATTGGAATAATTCGTGAATTAGTCATTTAAAATATCTTACAGTATTAAATTGCAGCAATAATCAAATCTAAATCTTTGCAGTTCCCTAAAATCCCACCAAAAGTCAGCAACCTCTTTCGCAATTACTGGTTCATGATTGGGACCTATTTTCTGTTCTTCTTTTTATTGGGATTTTTAAATACATTTTTACCAGAATTAGACCTCGAGAAATACCAGCAAACTGAACTATTCAATCTAATGGATGAGAGTCCGCTGGCATTTATTCTTATGGCGGTTATTATAGCGCCCCTTTTGGAAGAAAGTATGTTTAGAACCCTCATTAAGCCTTCTTTTACCGAAATCTACATTTTTATTTGTGCAGTACTTGCATTTATAGGCCTCGGTTTTATTCCGCAGGAAGCACATTCTTTACTTAAATATGGCCTGGTAATATTATCGGCTATTATCATTTTTCTGTTCTTACAATCTCTAAAACCTTCAAGATTTCTTAGAATATTTCGTATAATTCTTTACCGAAATTATAAGTTTATATGGCTACTAACCGCTGCTCTTTTCGGTTTGGTTCATATCTGGAATTACGTTGAAGGTTGGCAATTTGACCTGATTTTATTCCTTTTAATTTTCCCAAGAATTATCGCCGGGTATTTCTTCGGAAAAATAAAAGTCGAAAACGGAAGCCTGCTCTGGCCCATAACCATGCACGCCATGAACAACGGGATTGTAGTATTCTTTTTGCTTCCAAAGCTTTTACAATAAATAAAACCAGCCTTAGCAGCTTCAATTAATTTTAAGTATTTACCACACTTGTTTATCTTTAGCCGAAAATCAGTTAATGCGTTTCTCCTTTCTAAAATACTTCGTTCTCCTTTGTCTTTTCTGTTCATTTTTTAGTTGTAAAAATGAAGAAAATGATCCTGCTGAATCTTCTAAAGAAAATATTCAGAAAACCGAAAAATCCTACCATGAAAAATATCTGGAAGAAATTGCCGAAATAAAAAAACGCGATTCGGTTTCAACCTCTAGAATGCTAAAGATTGAAGGAGGGGAATATATGATGGGTGGAAATTCGCCACAAGCCCGGCGAGATGAATTTCCGCAGCATAAAGAAACTATTAAAGCATTGTGGGTAGATGAAACTGAGGTTACTAATGCTGAATTCAGAGAATTTGTAGAAGAAACGGGTTACGTTACTACCGCCGAACGTAGTTTTGAAATTAACGGTAAAACTTTTCCTCCCGGTGCCATGGTTTTTGATGCTAAAAATCCGCAGGCCTGGTGGAAGTTTAAAGAAGGTGCCAACTGGAAACATCCGCAAGGTCCAAAAAGTTCTATTGAAGATAAAGAAAATCATCCCGTAGTACAGGTTTCCTGGTATGATGCTATGGCGTATGCAAAATGGGCTGGAAAACGTTTACCTACCGAAGCAGAATTTGAATACCTGGCCAGAGGTGGGAAAGAAAATCAAATTTACCATTGGGGAAACGATTTTGAGAAAGCAACCGCATTTGTGAATTTCCACCAGGGCGATTTTCCGGTTTCTAACGAGATAAAAGATAGTTTTGAAAAAACCGCCCCGGTAAAAAGTTTTCCTCCCAATTCTTTCGGGCTCTACGAAATTTCTGGAAATGCCTGGGAATGGGTTTTAGATACTTATTATCCAAATGCGTATTCAAAATTAGAACAGCGCACAGATGGTTACTTTAAAGAATATTTTAATCCCGAACAACAAAAAGTTATTCGGGGAGGTTCTTTTTTATGCAGCGAATCTTATTGCACCGGTTACCGGAATGCGGCAAGAATGAGCTCTACACCCGAGAGTGGATTGGAACATTTAGGTTTTAGGTGTGTTAAAGATGTTGAATAGTTACTTACAGCCTTTTTTACTACGTGTATCTACCAAATAGATGATTTTCCATTCGCCTCTGGATTTCATGAGCTGGAAAGTATTTACCCCGCAATGACTTAATTCATCATTTACGTAAAACGAATAAGGAGTGCTTATATTGGCGATCATTCCGTTGACATTAATATCAAAATCGTGTAATTTTTCTTCAAATTTAGTTGAAGCAGGAATTGAAGCTATCGACTTTAAAAAATGTGAATATTCTGAAGTAGATAAATCTGTATTCCCTTCATTATCTATAGCTACAGATTGCATTTTAATATCGGGATGTGCAAAACTTTTTAACCTCACAGAATCCTGAGCGTGAAAGGCTTCAAAGAAATTTTCAATTAACCTCTGAAGATTTTCTTTTTCGCCATTCTGGCTCCACCCAATTTGGCACAAAAGCAAAAAACTAATTAATAATAACTTCTTCATAGAATTCATTTTATTTAAACGCTAATTTAGTATTTTAAAGTTTTTACGCTAATCCATCAATTATGAAAAGAATTACGATTATTTTCTGGTGTCTAAGTCTTTGTTTTTTCTTTAATAATCTTCACATGAAGGCCCAGGGAAAACAGGAAAAAAAGATTGTAGCCTATATTATTAGTGATAATGTTAATGATAAATTTGATGAAATTTCTGCTGAAAAACTCACCCACATTAATTACGCATTCGCTAATATTAAAGATGGAAAAATTATAGAAGGAAATCCTGAAGATGTAGAACGATTAAAAAAAATAAACAGTTTAAAAGAAGAAAACCCCAATTTAAAAATCCTGATTTCGGTTGGGGGCTGGACCTGGTCTGGTGGATTTTCTGAAGCAGTGGCAACCAGAACTGACAGGGAGCGATTTGCCAATAGCGGAATTTCCTTTCTACAAAAACACAAAATTGATGGGATAGATTTAGACTGGGAATATCCCGGGTTACCAGGAGCGGGAAACCCTCATATGCCTGAAGACAAACAAAACTTCACCTCTATTTTAAAACTTTTTAGAAAGAAATTAGATTCCCTGGGAAAAATAGACCAGAGAAATTATTTACTAACCATAGCAACGGCTGCTACTCAGGAATATTTAGATAATGTAGAATTGGATAAAATTCATCCTTACCTGGATTTTATAAATATTATGAGTTACGATTACCAGGGGGGATGGAACGATTCTACCTCCCACCATACAAACTTATATGTTTCAGAAACAGATCCCAAGGATTACAAACAGAGTACTCAAACCGCGGTGAAGGAACATTTGGCGACGGGCGCTCCTTCAGAAAAAATTGTTGTGGGTATGGCTTTTTATGGCCGTGGATGGCACGAGACAGAAAATAAAAACTTCGGGTTACATCAAAAAGCTCTTGGGAATGCTTTCAGTATTAATTATAGAGATTTAAAAGATACTATAGAGACTGGTAAATATAAACGCCATTGGGATAAAGAAGCCAAAGCACCTTTTCTTTGGCGCGAAGCTACCGGAACATTTATCACTTATGATGACCCCCAATCAATAAAAGAAAAAGCCTGTTATATTTTAGATAATAATTTGGGTGGTGCGATGTTTTGGCAATATCACGGAGACGATGGCGAATTATTAAAAACGCTTTATGCTGAACTTAAAAAACTATAAAACCGGCTTCTTGCCTTAAAACCGCGTGTTTTTGTACTTTTACCATCCAAAATTGAAAATATGTCTGTAGCTAAGAAAGAATATAAAAGAGTCACTACCAAGTCTCTCGTAGATATGAAAAAAAATGGTGAGAAGATTGCGATGCTAACTTCTTACGATTACTCTATGGCGAAAATTGTAGATGGTGCTGGAATAGATGTAATTCTTGTGGGAGATTCTGCCAGTAATGTAATGGCGGGACACGAAACCACACTTCCTATTACTTTAGATCAAATGATTTATCACGCCACCAGCGTGGTAAGAGCTATAAATCGCGCCCTTGTTGTTGTAGATCTTCCCTTTGGAAGTTACCAGAGTGATCCAAAAGAAGCTTTGCGCTCTGCCATTAGAATTATGAAAGAAAGCGGCGGTCACGCTGTAAAACTTGAAGGTGGAAAAGAGATTAAAGAATCGCTTAAACGTATACTGCACGCGGGAATTCCCGTAATGGGACATTTAGGCTTGACCCCGCAATCTATCTATAAATTTGGGACTTATACCGTTAGAGCGAAAGAGGAAGCTGAAGCCGAAAAATTAAAATCTGATGCGATCTTGTTGGAACGCCTGGGTTGTTTCGCCATAGTTTTAGAAAAAGTTCCGGCTAAGCTGGCTAAAGAAGTTGCCGAAAGTATAAGTATTCCTGTAATAGGAATTGGTGCCGGAAACGGTGTAGATGGCCAGGTTTTGGTAATTCATGATATGTTAGGGATGACCCACGAATTTAACCCGCGATTTTTAAGAAGATATGCCGATCTTCATACCGAAATGACCAAAGCTTTTGAAAATTATCGGGACGATGTAAAAAGCAAAAGTTTCCCGTCTGATGACGAACAATATTAGTTTAGTAAGCAGTCGTAAGTTGCAGTTTGCAGGCAAATAAAATATCCAGTTTGGAAAAAACAATTTCAGATAAAAATAACCTCCAGGTTCTCTATGAAGACAATCACATTATTGTGGTTAATAAACGTCCCGGTGATATTGTGCAGGGCGATAAAACTGGCGATAAACCGCTAAGTGAGGTTGTAAAATCTTATATAAAGGAAAAATATAATAAACCCGGAAATGTTTATTTAGGCGTAGTTCATCGTTTAGACAGACCAACCAGCGGAATTGTTCTTTTTTCAAAAACTTCTAAAGCCCTACCAAGACTTAACAAGCTTTTTCAGCAAAAAGAAGCGAAGAAAACTTACTGGGCAATTGTGAAAAATGTTCCCCCGAAAGATTCAGATACTTTAGTCCATTTTTTAAAGAGAAACCCAAAGCAAAACAAATCTTACGCGCATATTAAAGAAGTTCCCGAAAGCAAAAAAGCTATTCTGGAATATCGACTTTTAAAAAAATTAGACAACTATTTTCTGTTGGAAGTAGATTTGCATACCGGGCGGCATCATCAAATAAGAAGTCAGCTATCGGCAATTGGCTGCCCCATTAAAGGCGATCTTAAATACGGCTTTGACCGAAGTAATAAAGATGCCAGTATTCATCTACACGCAAGGGAGCTAAAATTTATTCATCCCGTAAAGAAAGAAGAAATAAACATTATTGCTCCTCCTCCAGATGAAGTACTTTGGAATAATTGTTTAAACTAAACCCGCCTAAAATACTATGAAAATCCTTTTCCTCAGCTTAATTCTTACTGTAATTTCATTTTCCATATTTGCCCAGGATACCATTTATATGGATAATAATTACCAGGAATTGGATAAGAAAGAAAATGCTAAATATTTTAAAATTGTTACTCCTACTCCAGACAAAGACTACGAATTTTTAAGAACCACCTATTTCGTGGATGGAACAAAAAAAGCTGAGCAATCTTATGATCTAAAAGATGAAAAGAAAATCTATGAAGGATTACATAAACATTATTATGAATCTGGAGAATTGTTTCATTCGATAGAATTTAAGAAAGGAAAAATGCACGGTGAATTAGTTGCCTACTGGAAAAATGGGATCAAAAGGAGACACGATTATTTCAAGCGGAATAAGCTGAAAAAAGGGACGGTTTGGAATAAGGCTGGTGAAGAAATTGAATATTTCCCCTTTGAGATTCCACCTGAATTTCCTGGAGGACAAAAAGCTCTACAAAAGTATCTAATAGAAAATATTAAAATACCTACTTATCATAATTCTATGCAGCGAGTAGTAATAAGATTTACTATTAATTGCGAAGGAAATACGACTGACATTAAAATAGTTGAAGAAGCCCCCGCTGAATATATGGTGGAAGCTTATAGAGTTGTAAAAGAAATGCCAAAATGGAAACCAGGGAAGCAATTTGGAGAGGAGGTAAATGTAAGTTATAGTCTTCCTCTCGTGTTTCAAAAATAACTATCTGCTTACCAAAGCCACTTTTTCAGCAATAACATCAGCCACCGGGCGGTTTTCTATTTTACTCTCGAGCCAGGAAAGGATATCCAGGTATAAAAATGCTCTACGCTCATAGGGATGATCTTCAAAATCTTTTAATTTGGTATGGAGTTTCCTAAATTCATCTTTAATCTCAAGCGGAGAAACTTCTGGTAAATTTCTAAGAAAACGTATCATTTCTTTCTGCACCTCGTGCAAATCGTTCATTTTAATTAAAAATTTATAGGTAGATTTTACAAGGCGATCTAAGTGATAGTCCAGCCCGGCTTCGTAATGAGCCACCAAACTCAAGATACGGGCAAAACACATAAGGTCTTCCCGCATTTCAAGCGATTTATTATTGATAATCTTATTAAGAAATTCTATACATTTTTTATTGTTCCCGTCTCCAAAATATAAACAGGCAATCTTATAGTAGAACACCATAATGTGATGCTCATCAATTCGGTCCTTATATTTTTTAATTCGTTTCTGGATTTTCTCTACCAATTCATCGCCATTCGCAAAGTTCCCCTGCATAAAGCGTAAATTCAGCTTATTGGAGTATAGATAAAGAAAAGCCAGGGCTTTTATATTATCATCATCAGGAATTTTGGCATCCTTCAGCATTCCCTCAAGATTCTTAAGGGTTTTCTCGAATAAGTTGGTATGATTAAGGTAAAATAAAGATTCCAGCAAATAATGATTACCTTTTAAATACGAAACCGGGTGAATAGGTACCAAATGTGTATGTTCATTAAAAAGATCTATCCATTTCATAGAATAGCGGTAGCAAGCCAGAAAATCCTGGGTGATAAAACTAAACCATAAGTGGGCTTTATATAGCCACAATTTTTCTCTGAAACCTATATTCTTGATTTGATATTCAGGAAGGTTTTGATAAAAATAATTTCTGATACTTTCAGCCTCTTCTTGTGTTCTGGCATATCCCATTTTTAGAAAAATAGCATATAACTGCAAAGATAAATTTGAAAGTTTACTGGAAATTAAATTTAGATCACTCAAATCCCTGGTTTGCTGAATAAGGCTTTCGGCACGGTTTTCTATACTTCGGGTAATATATTGCGATTCTATAATTTTCTCCAGCTCCAGGATTTCATAAGCCAGGTTTTTCTCCTCATATTCCAGCGCCTGGCCTTTAATTTTATCGAGCAATTTCAGGCTTTGTTTGTAAAGACCTTTTCTATAAAGAATATAAGCAAAATCAAACTGTTCCCTAATTTGCACCGGTATGCTTTGATGAGCAGGATTCAGTCTAAGACTAATAAGAATTTGTTTATATAAATGTGCCTTTACATTAGATAATTGTTGCTTACTTATTTTAGTTTTTAGAAGAATTTCTTTCTCATTATATTTCTTCATTTTGGTCATCACCTTAAATAAATTTAAAAATTTACTATCGGTATTCACACCAATTCTTCCAACATACAATGAAAATTGACGCTTTTCTGAAGGTGAAAGCGACTTAATCAAAGAAAATAAGTTATCAGTTAAATCATTAGTCATTGTAACAGAATAGTTCGTAATAAACTGATTTACAGTAGTATTACATTATATTTTTTAGTTTAATTATCGTAATAACCTTATAGGCAAAGGTCTGCAGTGTATAGATTAACAATACTTTAGTTAAAGATAAAGTAAAAAAAATCTCTTATGAGCACAGAAAAGGTAGAAATTTTTGACACGACGTTACGAGACGGAGAGCAAGTTCCAGGTTGTAAATTAAATACGGCCCAAAAACTTAAAATTGCTGCGCGCCTTGATGAGCTGGGAGTAGATGTTATTGAAGCAGGTTTTCCTGTTTCCAGTCCCGGCGATTTTCAATCGGTTTACGAAATCTCTAAGCTGGCAAAGAATGCCGCCGTTTGTGGACTCACCCGTGCTGTTAAAAAAGATATCGAAGTTGCTGCTGAAGCTTTAAAATATGCTAGAAAACCGCGTATTCATACCGGTATTGGAACATCAGATTCACATATTAAATATAAATTCAACTCTACCAGAGAAGAAATTATTGTGCGTGGTGTAGCCGCGGTTAAACACGCAAAGAATTTTGTAGACGATGTTGAATTTTATGCTGAAGATGCCGGAAGAACAGATAATGAATTTCTTGCCCGCGTTTGTACCGAAATGATTAAAGCCGGAGCAACTGTTCTAAATATCCCTGATACTACCGGATATTGCCTTCCTGATGAATACGGAAGAAAAATAAAATATTTAAAAGACAATGTAAAGGACATCGATAAAGTTAGAATTTCCTGCCATTGCCACAACGATTTAGGCCTTGCTACGGCAAATGCTATTGCAGGTGTACAAAATGGAGCACGCCAAATAGAATGCACTATTAACGGAATTGGTGAGCGTGCGGGGAATACCGCTTTAGAAGAGGTCGTCATGATCTTAAGACAACACCCTACTTTAAATTTAAACACAAATATAGACCCCAAATTCCTTTTTGATACTAGTTGTATGGTTTCCCGTGAAATGGGAATGTTTGTACAGCCAAACAAAGCGATTGTAGGTGCAAATGCCTTTGCACACAGTTCTGGAATTCACCAGGACGGGGTAATTAAAAACCGTGAAACTTACGAAATTATAGATCCTGCAGAAGTTGGAGTTACTGAATCTGCAATTGTTCTTACGGCCAGAAGCGGAAGGGCAGCTTTAGCTTACAAAGCCAAGAAAATGGGTTACAATTTAACCAAGCTTCAGTTAGATGAGGTTTATGCTGAATTTCTGAATTATGCTGATGCCAGAAGATGCGTGGAAGACAATGATATTCATGAAATTATGGAAATTTCAGAAAGAAAAATAAGAGCTATAGCTTAATAATCCAACAAAAAGTTTAATACAACAAGGATTGAATTTATAAAAATGAAGAAAACTTTATTCGATAAAATTTGGGATGCACACGTGGTAGAATCTATACCCGATGGTCCCGATATTTTATATATCGATAAACATTTAATACACGAAGTTACGAGTCCACAGGCTTTTAACGAGCTGAAAGAAAGGGGTATTTCGGTATTTCGACCAGATCAGATTGTTGCTACGGCAGATCATAACACCCCGACTGAAAATCAGCATTTACCGGTTAAAGACTTATTGTCTAGAAAACAACTTAAAGAATTAACCCAAAATTGCGAGGAAAATAATATTACCCTTTATGGGCTTGGCCATCCTTACAACGGAATTGTTCACGTAATGGCTCCTGAGCTCGGGATTACCCAACCGGGAATGACGATGGTTTGTGGTGACAGTCATACCTCTACCCACGGCGCATTTGGTACTATTGCCTTTGGAATTGGAACCAGCCAGGTTTCCCAGGTTTTTGCCAGCCAATGTGTTTTGGTTCAAAAACCTAAAAAATTGCGGGTAAACGTAAACGGAAAACTCAAAAAAGGGGTTTTACCAAAAGATGTTATTCTGTATATAATAAGCAAACTCGGGACAAATTCTGGTACCGGATATTTTTGCGAATATGCCGGAAATATATTCGAAGAAATGTCTATGGAAGGCCGAATGACGGTTTGTAATATGAGTATTGAAATGGGTGCTCGTGGCGGTTTAATCGCTCCAGATGAGACTACTTTTGAATATGTAAAAGGCAAAGAATTCGCACCAAAAGGTGAAGAGTTTGAAGCAGCAAAAGCTTATTGGGAAACTTTAAAAACCGATGAAAACGCTGAGTTTGACAAGGAATATTCATTTGATGCAGCAGATATTGAACCTATGATCACCTACGGAACAAATCCGGGGATGGGAATTAAAATCACAGGTGCAATCCCAATGGAAGGTGGAAAAAGCGATGCTAAAGCTTTGGCCTATATGGGCTTTAAACCTG
>NZ_CAXAVR010000053.1:0-18223 GCF_963972535.1 uncultured Salegentibacter sp. | reverse complement strand
GCCCAGGAACAATATGATGAAGAGGAAGCAAGAAAACTTCAGAAGAAAATTGCCAAGAACCAGTTTGGTTTTGACGATTTCCTGAAGCAATTACAGCAAATTAAGAAAATGGGGTCTATGAAAGACCTTATGGGAATGATTCCGGGAGCCGGAAAAATGCTGAAAGATGTGGATATTGAGGATGATGCCTTTAAAGGAATTGAAGCGATAATCCACTCGATGACTCCTGAAGAACGAAGCAACCCAAAAGTTATAAATTCAAGCCGAAAGAAACGAATTAGTAAAGGTTCGGGAACATCGGTGCAGGAAGTAAACCAATTGTTGAAGCAATTCAACCAAATGGGTAAAATGATGAAAATGATGCAAGGTGGCGGCGGCCAGAAGATGATGCAGATGATGAAGGGAATGAAGTAAAGAGCCCCTAACCCCCAAAGGGGGAATTAATGAAAAACAAATCGCAACTCTCCTCCCCTTGGGAGGTCGGGAGGGGCTTATAGATTACTGATAATGATCATTTTAGACGGAAAAAAAACCAGCAACGATATTAAAGATGAGATTGCTGCTGAGGTTGAAAAGATTAAAAAAAGAGGTGAAAAAGTGCCTCATTTAGCTGCAATTATCGTTGGGAACGACGGTGCCAGCTTAACTTATGTAAATGCAAAAGTAAAATCCTGTAAGCGCGTAGGATTTCAATCTTCTCTATACAGATTACCAAATACGGTAAGCGAGTTGGAGTTACTTGACAAGATTGAAGAACTAAATCAGAATGATGATATAGACGGATTTATTGTTCAGCTTCCATTGCCTCCGCAAATTGATACGCAAAAAGTATTAAATGCTGTAGATCCAGATAAAGATGTAGATGGTTTTCATCCTACCAACTTTGGAAAAATGGCTCTGGATATGACGTCTTTTATTCCGGCTACTCCTTTTGGGATTTTAGAATTACTGGAGCGTTATGATATTCCTACCAAAGGAAAACATACTGTGGTGATTGGCAGAAGTTATATTGTAGGAAGACCAATGAGTATCTTGATGGGACGAAGTGGTTTCCCCGGAAACTCAACCGTAACTTTAACTCACGAGTTCACTAAAAATATCACCCAAATCACCTCCCAGGCTGATATTATAATTATTGCCGTTGGAATTCCAGATTTTCTGAAAGCGGAAATGATTAAGGATGATGCAGTAATTATTGACGTTGGAATTACCAGGGTGCCAAATGATGAAGCGGAAAAAGGCTATGTAATTAAAGGTGATGTAGACTTTGATAATGTAAGTAAACGTGCCTCTTATATAACGCCTGTGCCTGGTGGAGTAGGACCAATGACGGTTTCAATGTTGCTTAAAAACACTTTGCTTGCTACAGAAAGACATAAGAAAAGAGCAAAAGAAAACAGTAAAGCCAGATCTGTTTAAGCAGGTTTTCAGTATAAAAAAAAGTCCTGTTAGATCTTACATTTAGTAGATTTAACAGGACTTTTTCATTGATTGGGATTCAGAAAAAAATAGAAACTAATCTTCTTCTAATTTCCAATCTAAATATTTATGAAGGTCAGTTTCAATAAATCTTAAGGTAATGGTCAGTAGCGCAAAATCATCTACATAACCAATTCCGGGCAGAAAATCGGGTACTATATCTAACGGATTAAGCACGTACAGGAGCACAAAAGCTATGGCGGCTATAGAAAACCACGGGATATCTTTGTAAACACCTTTTCGGTAATCTTTTAGCATCCCAAACATCACTTTTCCCAGCTCAGTATATTTTCTTAAAGCACCAGAATTATTAATTTTATCATCAATTTCTTTTTGATTTTTTACGGCAATATCAATATCGCCATCTTTAATTTGAGTAGCTCCTTTTTTTAGGTATTTCTCATCAATTTCTTCTTTCTTTTTACTAAACATATTCATAATTCTTCATTTTGTGGTTAGTAGTTATTTTTTAAAGTCGGTCGTGGGCATTTCCGTATTCCTTTTTATAAATTTTCAGAATTAATAAAAACAGCGAAATAAGCAAAGGCCCAAAAATTAATCCTATAAAACCAAACAGCTGTACTCCAACAATTACACCAAAAAGGGTGATTAGCGGGTGCACAGCGGCGAGTCTATCCAGGATATAAAGTCTAATAATATTATCGGTAGAGCCAACTACAACAAAGCCGTAGATTAACATTGCAATGGCCTGCCAGTTATCGCCCTGGGCTATTAACAGTATTACTACCGGGAGAATACCAATTGCCGTACCTATAAAAGGAATCATAGATCCTATGGCGGTTATTACAAACCAAAAGAAAGGATCTGGTACACCAAAAATTAAATATCCAATAAGTGCAATAATTCCCTGAAATATAGCCACCAGCGGAATTCCTAATGCGTTAGATTTTACAAGTTGATCACTTTCTTGTGCAATTATCTCCAGGTTATCATTCCCCAGCGGGATATAAGAAATAAGAGAAGATTTCATAGACTCTCTTTTAACCAGCATATAGTAAAGCATAAAATACATAATACCAATAGCAATAAAGGTATTAAATGTGCCGCCAGCCAAACTTTGCAAGTTTCCAGACATCCAGTTTGTTACAGATGAGGTGTCTATAGATTCACTTAAACTATAACCTATATAGGTTTCAGCTTCGGTAAGTTGTTCTTTAACGGCCCTAATTACACGTTCAGAGTTTGCGACCGCTTTACTAATTTTAGACGTAAGCATTACTACAATTAGTATAATAGGCACCAGGATACCTACAAAAGATCCTGCCATTAAGAGCGCTGCTGCTACCGGAGGTTTCCAACCCCTGGCCAGTAATTTTTTCATCCAATTGCGCAAAAGAACGTATAAAGTAATTGCCCCTAAAACCCCCGAGAGGTATGGGATAATTTCTTTAAAAATTAAAACCGTTAAAAAGATAATGAGCATTAGTACGAAAATTTGCCGTACCAGTGCCGGTTTTAATCTATCCATATTTTTGTGCTTGGTTGGTTATTTTGCAAATAGTTGTTCTTTATTTTTAAAGGCTTTGAATTCCAGTGCATTTCCGCTGGGATCTTTAAAAAACATTGTGGCTTGTTCCCCTACCTGGCCCTCAAAACGGATGTAAGGTTCAATTTCAAAATCAATATTTTTTGATCGTAATAAATTAGCAAATTCCTGAAATACTTCCCATTCCAGGACTACTCCAAAATGCGGTACAGGCACATCTTTCCCATCTACAGGATTGCTATGTGCTTTTTCGGTTTCGTTAGCCGGTTTATAATGAATTACCAATTGGTGCCCGAAAAAATTAAAATCTACCCAATGATCACTGCTGCGGCCTTCGCCACAACCCAGGGTTTCTTTATAAAATTTTCTGGCTTTTTCTAAATTTGATACCGGGATTGCTAAATGAAACGGTTGTACCTTCATAAATCTTAATAGAATTACATTATTATACGCTATTAAAATTAACAAGTAATCTTAACATGCGGGCAAGCCACAGCGCTAATAATGTGTTAAGATTTAATCTTTACGAGGTCTTTTGCCAGATCGCGGTTTTGTTTTAGATTTTAAAGCAGAAGCTTTAAGACGGGAGGCTTCTTCTGTCTTGCTGGATTCGTCTACCATGTTGTTGATGGTATCCAATTCTTCCTGGGTAAGATCACGCCATTGTCCCACCGGAACGTCCAGGCTAACATTCATAATTCTAATGCGTTTAAGCGCGGTAACTTCATAACCTAAAAACTCACACATTCTACGAATTTGTCTGTTTAGTCCCTGGGTAAGTATAATTCTAAAGTCATTCTTTCCTAATTTTTCTACTTCGCACTTTTTAGTGGTGGTTCCCAAAATAGGTACTCCATTGCCCATTCTTCTAATAAAATCTGGAGTAATGGGTTTATTAACTGAAACAATATATTCCTTCTCGTGGTTGTTCCTGGCGCGTAGAATCTTATTTACAATGTCCCCATCGTTGGTAAGAAAAATAAGTCCTTCACTGGGTTTATCCAGTCGTCCAATAGGGAAAATTCTTTTCGGATAATTTATATAATCAATAATATTGTCTTTTTCCACGCGGGTATCAGTAGTGCATACTATGCCTACCGGTTTATTGAAAGCAATATAAACATTAGGTTCTTTTTTTTCTGCTTCAGAAACCGCTTTCCCATCTACTTTTACCACATCATCGGGACCAATTTTGGTCCCCATTTCTGGTACAGTTCCATTAATGGTCACCCGGCCCTGATCTATGAGTTTATCAGCCGCGCGGCGTGAGCAGTAACCTATTTCACTTAAGTATTTATTTATTCGGGTAAGCTTCTGTTCAGACATAAAAAAGATTGTACTGCAAAGATACAAGAATTCGTCGCGAAACTAATTTTTTAAAAAATAATCAAGGTACAGGCAACCTTTTGTAACTTTCCTGCGTCTATGTAAATAGAAGGCCTTTTAATTAGAAAAATCGGGTGAAAGTAATTCAACTCTTTAAAAACGAAACTCAATTAATAAAGCGTGCGGCTAAAAAAGACCGTAAGGCGCAGCGCGAATTATATGAGTTGCACTCCGGAAAAATGCTTTGCGTTTGCCGGCAGTATATAAAGGATATGCACCACGCCGAAGAAGTAATGCTTAACGGATTTCTAAAAGTTTTCACCCACCTTAAAGATTTTGAGTCTAAAGGAAGTTTTGAAGGCTGGATAAGAAAAATTATGGTACGGGAATCAATTTCTTTTTTAAGATCACAAAAGAAAATTGCTTTTAGTAACGAAGAAATCGCAGACCCTGGTTTTTCTGAAGAAATAAATACAGAGCTAAATGTTGCGCATATTCAAAACCTCATAGACAATTTGCCGGAAGGCTACAGGATCGTTTTTGTCATGTATGCGGTAGAAGGATATAAGCACGCCGAGATTGCGAAAATGCTGAAGATAACCGAAGGGACTTCAAAATCGCAATTATCTAAAGCGAGAAAAATGTTGCAGGAGCAGTTAAAAACACAAAACACATCGGATTATGGAATTAAATAAATTCGAAGAAAATACAAGGGAAATATTAGGAAAAAGGGAAATTAAACCTTCTGCCCAAAGCTGGGAAAAGTTGGAGGCTAAATTAGATGCTGAAGCACACAAAACCTCTCGAACCCCCTGGAAATATATTGCCGCTGCAGTGGCAGTGCTGTTAATTGCAGGAACTTTTATGTGGAATAACAAGTTTTCCGAAAGCCCGCAGGTTGTTGAAGAACCGGTTAACGAGATCATAAAAAAACCGGAAGTAAGACAAGAATTTACGCAAGAAAATAAGACGCAAATAGCTTCTGAAGAAATTAAAAAGGAGAAAGAAATTTCAACTGAAAATAATACAAAAAATGATATTGTAGCAGTACCTGAAATTTCAGTAGAAGAAGAGATTGCTGAAACGCCAATTTTCGAAGAAAATAGATATGAAGAAGCTGTTGTTTTAGAGTCATTAAGCCTGGAGCCTCCAATTTTAGAAGAAAAATTAATTCAATCTAAACTTGAAGAAGTGATTGCGGCCACTAGCAAAAATGATGAAATCTCTGAAGATGAAGTAGACGCGTTATTAGCCCAGGCGGCTTTAGAAATAAGTAGGGAACGAAAGAATTCACAATTTTACAATTCAAATACCGAGATTAGTGCAAATGCACTATTAGCCGAAGTAGAAGACGAAATTTACCAGTCTTTTAAAGCAAAGGTTTTTGAAGTTTTAAAAGAAGGATATCTCAAGGCGAAAACTGCGGTTGCCAATAGAAACTATTAATCATCAAAATCCCACGAACGGGTCATTCATCAAACATCAAAATCAATTATTATGAAAACACTTACTTTTTACGTCGCACTTTTAGTATTTAGTTTTGCGCATCAGCAGGTTTCTGCACAACAAGTTGCTTCTGTAGAGACAGAAATATCTTCAGATGAGAAAGCCAGAGAATTTTTTGAAAAGCAAAAAGCTGAAATTATTGAAAAAGAAAAAGAAAAACTGAAATACCAGATTGAGCGGATAAACGGAGAACTGGAAAGAGGTGAAATCACTAAAGAAGAAGCCGAAAAACAAAAAAAGGAATACGCTGAAAAACACGCTAAAAATATTGAAAATAAAATAGCCATTTTGGAGAATGAAATGGAATTGAGGGATAGAAATGATTCTTCTGGAAATTATATTGCAATTGGCGGAAAGGGAAAAGTCTTGGATATTAATATTAATACAAAGAAGAAATACGATAAACGTACCACCAGTGATTTGGTAGTTGCTGCCGGTTTTAATAATGCCCTGGAAGAAGGCCAATCTTTAAACGATTCAGATTTTAAATTGGGAGGTAGCCGATTTTTTGAACTTGGTTGGGCGTGGAAAACAAGGGTTTTTAAAGAAACAAACTGGTTGCGCATTCGTTACGGACTTTCTTTTCAATTTAATGGATTAAAACCTACCGATAATCGCATTTTTGTAGAAGATGGCGACGAAACTTACCTGGAGGAATTCGCATTAGACCTTGATAAGTCTAAATTTAGAATGGATAACCTGGTAGTTCCGGTTCATTTTGAAATAGGTCCTTCTACAAAAACGGAAACCGAAGATCGGTTACATTTTTCTACCTATAAAATGCTGAAAATTGGCTTTGGTGGTTATGCCGGTTTTAATATTGGGGAACGCCAGAAACTAAAGTATAAAGATGATGGCGATAAAGTGAAGGAGAAGCTTAAAAACAATTATAATACTAACGATTTGGTTTATGGATTAAGTGCATACCTGGGCTGGGGTGGCGCTACGCTTTACGGGAAATACGATCTAAATCCCATATTTCAGGATCCAAATAGGGAATTACACAACTTTTCTTTAGGACTTCGGTTTGATGTTGATTAATGAAACCATCCTTTATTAAATTTTATTATTAGCCAATTTTAAATTGTAATTTTGTTTTGAATTTACAGACCCCACAGGTTTCCAAAACCTGTGGGGTCTAACCGCTTAAACAACATCAATTTGATCTCAAAATCCACTATAGACAATGTATTTGAAACCGCCCGTGTAGAGGAGGTTATTGGGGATTTTGTTCAGCTAAAAAAATCGGGTTCGAACTTTAAAGGTTTGAGTCCGTTTAGTGATGAGCGCACGCCAAGTTTTATGGTTTCTCCCGTAAAACAAATCTGGAAAGATTTCTCTAGTGGAAAGGGTGGAAACGTCGTGGCTTTTTTAATGGAACACGAACATTTTACCTATCCTGAAGCCATTAAATATCTCGCCAAAAAATACGGAATTGAGATTGAAGAAACCCAGCAAAGCGATGAGCAAAAACAGCAATCCGATGAGCGGGAAAGTATGTACCTGGTTTCAGAATTTGCTAATAAACATTTTCAGAAAAACCTGCATAAAACCGATTTAGGGAAAGCTATTGGTTTAAGCTATTTTAAGGAACGCGGGTTTACTCTAGAAACAATCAAGAAGTTTGAATTAGGCTATTCTTTAGACGAATGGGACGATTTTACTAAAGAAGCGCTTGCTGAAGCCTACAAGCTGGAATACCTGGAAAAAACCGGACTCACTATTGTAAAAGGTGAAAAGCAATTTGACCGTTTTAAAGGAAGGGTGATGTTTCCTATTCACTCTATGTCTGGTAGGGTATTAGGGTTTGGCGGAAGAATTCTTACCAATGATAAAAAGGCTGCCAAATACCTGAATTCACCCGAAAGTGATATTTACCACAAGAGTAAGGTTTTATACGGGATAAATTTCGCTAAACAGGCCATCGCCAAAGAAGATAATTGTTTCCTGGTTGAAGGTTATACCGATGTGATTCAGTTTCATCAAAGTGGAATTGAAAATGTGGTTTCGTCTTCAGGAACTGCTTTAACACCAGAGCAAATAAGATTAATTAATCGGCTTACAAAAAATATCACGGTACTTTTTGATGGTGATGCCGCCGGGATAAGGGCTTCGCTGCGCGGAATAGATTTGATCCTGGAACAGGGAATGAATGTTAGGGTTTGTACTTTTCCGGAAGGTGAGGATCCCGATAGTTTCGCAAGAAATAATTCAGATGAAGCTTTAGCAGAATATTTACAGGAGAATGCCCGGGATTTTATTAGTTACAAAGCTTCATTGCTTATGGAGGAAGCGAAGAAAGATCCGGTTAAAAAGGCTGAATTAATTCGGGATATAGTAAACAGTATTTCTAAGATTCCAGATACTATTCAGCAGGAAGTTTACTTACAGGAATGTTCCAGAATAATGGATATTTCTGAAAATGTACTGTTTTCCAGCCTTGCACAGCTAAATGCGAAAAGTGGAAGAACTTCTCCTCAACAACAGCAGAAAAAGAAATCTTTTGATGTCGTTAAAGAAGAACCGCAACCAAAAACAGCTAAAGTAGACGAGCAATACGAGCTTGAGAAAAAAATTATTAGTCTGTTGCTTCAGTATGGAACTGTAGAGGAAGATTTTGAAGACCTGGTGCTTAAAGAAAAAGAAGACGGGGAGCTCGGTTTAGAAAAGGAAATACAAAGAACAAGAGTTTTTGAGAAAATATTTTTAGACCTGCAGGAAGATGAAATTGCCTTTACAAATCCTAAATTCAGGGATATTTATACTGAATTAATGGCTCGGCTAAATAGTGAAGAAAAATTTGAAGTTAAGAATTTTATAAATGATATAGATCCGGAGCAGGCTTCTGAGATCACTTCAATTTTAATGGAGGAAGAGCAATATAAATTGCATGAATGGGATCGGCAAAACATTTTTGTGAAAGCAAAAACCGAAACTATTTCAAGGCACGTTAGTGAAACCATCCTCTCGCTGCGCAGATTTTTAATCAATCAAAAAATAAACGAACTTTCAGAAAAGGTAAAAACTCCAGCTGAAGAGCAGGACATCCAACATGTTCTTGAAGACGTAAAAGATTATCTTAGTTTGAAGAAGGTGCTCTCAGAGAAGCTTAATCGCGTTATGTAGTATTTATTTGTAATAATCTTGATCTGGTAATTAGATCGGCAATATTGTCTACCTGTAATTTTTTAAGTAGCCTGGTTTTATAAGTGCTTACCGTTTTTTCATTAATAGAAAGTGCCTCAGCAATGTCTTTATTTCGTTTTCCGGAAGCGATAAGGTTTAAAACTTCAGATTCGCGTGTAGAAAGTTTCTTAAATTTTGCGATTAAATTTCTTCCGGGAGACATCCCTGCGTTTAGTTTATCGGTAATTTTTTTGTTGAGATAAATTCCGCCTCTGGCTACCTGGTAAATGGCTTTTTCCAGTTCTTCTGGTTTTGCAAGTTTAGAAATATAACCTGCCGCTCCCGCTTTTATAGCGCTTAACGCATAAACTTCTTCAGGATGACCGGTACAAACAAGAATTTTTACTTTTGAATAATCGGTTTTAATGGTGCGAAGCGCGTTAATCCCGTTTATTTCGGGAAGGTCAATTTCTATAATTAAAACATCTGGTTGGCTTTCGCTTAAAAATCCGTACAGCTCCATCCCGCTATGTACGCTGCCTACTAACTCAAGCGCCGGGTTTTTTCTAAGGATACACCTGATACCCTCATGCACCACAGGGTGGTGATCTGCAATTAATACTGTACTCATAATAAAAGGTTGGTTAAAAAACACGCCGGGGTAGGACAAGCGCGTATATACTATTAAAAATAACCGATTTTCCCTCTACTTCCGTTTTTTGAGTACAATAATCGATAAAAAGATTACTTTTTAAGATTAACGGGAATATTGCACACCGGGATAGGTTTCATTTTGTGTAAATTAGCCCCATGTCTACTTTTATAAATTTTAAAAACTTCCTGTTTTCTTCCTTCAAAATCTTCAGCGGTTTTTCCGTTTTCGGCTTCTTTCATCGCCCATTCCAATTCGGGATAAGATGCGCCAATTTGATCTTCGTCGGTACGGCTGTCCCCAAAAAGTCCGTCTGTTGGTGCGGCATTTACAATTTCAGGAGTAACTCCTAAAAACTTAGCGATTTCAGTAACTTCAGTTTTCATAAGGTCGGCAATAGGGCTTAAGTCTACGCCGCCGTCTCCGTATTTTGTAAAAAATCCCACGCCAAAATCTTCTACTTTATTTCCGGTTCCTGCTACCAGGTAGCTATGTAGGCCGGCAAAATAATATAAAGTAGACATTCTTAATCTTGCCCGGGTATTTGCTAATGTGAGATCTAAAGTATCTGAAGCTTCAACCTGTGGAGCCGCTTTTTTAAATTCATCAAAAACCGGAGTTAGATCAACTTCCAGGTTGGTAACATTAGCATAATGTTGCTTTAACCAGTCTATATGCTTTTGGGCCCTGGTCACCTGGTCTGTATGTTGGTGAATAGGCATTTCTACACAAAGTGTACGCAAACCAGTTTTGGCGCAAAGTGCTGAGGTTACTGCCGAGTCAATTCCACCGCTTATTCCAAGCACAAAACCGTTCATTCCGGCATTTGTAGCGTATTCCTTTAACCAGTTAACTATGTGATCTACCACTTTTTCAGTTTGCATAATTTTGGGTGATTAAGTTTGTAAATAATACCTTTGCACACAAATCTACTATTTAAACATAATTATTAAAAGGGCAGGGCGTTAAAGCCTTCATAAAGAATGCCTATGTATAAGAAAATAATTTTCCTGCTTTGTACAATTATTTTTGTTTCCTGTAATGAGGATGCTAAAATTGAAAAAGAGATTGCAGAAGTGCCGGTAGATTTTGAAGTGGTTCGTTTTGACAGGCAATTTGCCGAAGCCACGCCGCAAAAACTTATGGATTTAAAACAGGAATATCCGTTCTTATTCCCACAGCAGTTTTCAGATAGCGTTTGGATTGATAAACTTACCGATACCATTCAGCAGGAAATAGATACCGAAGTAGGCGAGGCTTTTCCTTCTTTTGAAAATAAAAAGGCAGAACTCCACAGTCTTTTTCAGCATATAAAATATTATTTCCCAGAGTTTGAAGCGCCAAAAGTATTTACGCTAACTTCTGAAGTGGATTATAAAAACAAGGTGATTCTTCAGAATGAATATTTATTTATTTCACTGGATACCTATTTAGGGGAAGAGCATCATTTTTATATTGGGATCCAGGAATTTTTAAAGAAGAATTTCAGAAGAGACCAGATAATCCCGGATGTTGCCAATGCGTATGCCGAAAAATATGTAGAAAGGCCGCAATCCAGAACTTTTCTTGCCCATATGGTATATTATGGCAAGTTATTGTATTTAAAAGATAAGTTTATTCCTGAAGTAACTGATGCTGAAAAAATAGGATATACTGAAGAAGAGCTCAATTGGGCCCAAAAGAATGAAGCGCAAATGTGGCGGTATTTTGTAGAAAATGAATTGTTTTTTGATACCGATACCGAACTTTATTCGCGGTTTCTATATCCTGCACCTTTTTCAAAATTCTACCTGCAACTTGATGCCGAATCTCCCGACAGACTTGGCCAGTATATTGGCTGGCAAATTGTGCGTAGTTATATGGAAAAAACCAATGCATCTTTAGAAGAAATGATAAAAACCGATGCCGAAACGATATTTAATAAAGCGAATTTTAAACCAAGAAAGTAATGTCAGAATTTAAAAAATCAGAAATAAACATAGAAGTAGTTACCGATGAAAATCGCGTGCCAGAAGGAATTACCTGGAGTGCCGAAGATGGCAACGTTTATAAGGAAGAAGCCAAAGCTTTAATGCTTTCGGTTTGGGACAGCAAATCGCAGGAAACACTGCGGATAGATCTTTGGACCAAAGATATGCCGGTAGACGAAATGAAGAAATTCTTTCACCAAACCTTGGTTTCTATGAGCGATACTTTTAACCGTGCCACCCAGGATGAAAAAATGACTGCGACTATGAAAGATTTTTGCGATTATTTTGCTGAAAAGCTTGAAATCACTCAAAAGTAAACTACCTTGGAGCAAGTTCATGAAGTATATAGAAATAATACTTCCAGGACGGTACATTAAATCTGGATTACCGAGTGGAAAAACTCATTTTTGTATATAACGCGTATTCCGGTACCCGCCACGTGGTGCTGGATGCGCTGCATAAATTAATTAGGCCTAATACTTATGCCTGCAGTATTTGCAAAGTTACCCACGGCATTTTATCGGAAAATTCAAGGTGGAAAAATTATAGGCTGGCTTCAGAAGTAAAAATGGAGTTTTTGCATATAGACGAATTTCAGAAGCGATATGCTTCAAAATTCGGGTATAAATACACGTTTCCTATAGTTTTGTGGGAAGATGAAGGCGAAATGGGAATATTTATTTCTACTGAAGAGTTAGAAAGAATTCAAAATGAGGAAGACCTAATTAATTTGGTTGAAGAAAAACTTTAATTGATTATTTGGGAGAATTAGAAGAATTTAACTCGGTATTTATTGCTTCAATATAATCTAAAATCTCATCCTGTCCCAATTTTGAGGTAGCAGAGCTTACAAAGAATTCAGGCATCTCTTCCCATACTTCCAGCATTTTATCCTGGTAATTATTGATGTTTCTTTCCAGGGCTTTAGGCTTCATTTTATCGGCTTTGGTAAAAATTATACAGAAGGGAACGTTGTGTTCGCCAAGCCACTGCATAAATTCCATATCTATATTTTGAGGTTCGTGCCTGCTGTCTATAAGCACAAAAGCGCATATCATTTGCGCTCGATCCTCAAAATATTTGGTGATGAATTTCTGAAAAGTCCTTTTAGTAGATTTTGAAACCTTTGCATAGCCATAACCAGGTAAATCTACAAGATGCCAGTTCTTATTGATCAAAAAATGATTAATAAGTTGTGTTTTCCCGGGTTTTGCCGAGGTTTTGGCAAGTGCTTTCCTGCCGGTAAGCATATTAATTAAAGAAGATTTCCCAACGTTACTGCGGCCAATAAAAGCGTATTCGGGCAGTTTGCTATCAGGGCATTGATCTACCCGCGTATTGCTCACCACAAATTCAGCCGACTTAATTTTCATCTTAAAATGTTTAAAAGTAATATTTGAAAGAGACCTAAAAAGAAGTTTTAAGTCTTTAAACTTTCTTATTTAAAATTCCGTTTTTTCAGCCAGGCGTGAAGCAACTCGTTAAAAACAATGGGATGTTCCATCATTGCAGCGTGGCCGCATTTATCTACCCAGTACAGATCGGCATCGGGAAGTAAACGCTGAAAATCTTCGGCAACTTCGGGCGGAGTAACATTATCGTCTTTTCCCCAAATTATACAGGTTGGGGTTTTCATTTTTGGTAAATCTTTGGCCATATTATGTCTAATGGCGCTTTTTGCAATAGCAAGGGTTTTTACCAATTTGTTACGATCGCTTACCGTTTCGTAAACCTCGTCTACCACTTCTTTTGTTGCAACTTCAGGATCGTAAAAAACATCTTGTGCTTTTTTCTTTATAAATTCGTAATCACCACGACGCGGATAACTCTCGCCCATAGAATTTTCATAAAGTCCCGAGCTCCCGGTAATTACCAGCCCCTTAACTATCTCAGGATATAATTTAGTAGCCAGTAGAGCAATATGCCCACCAAGAGAGTTTCCCAACAGGATTACTTTATCGTAACCTTTATAATCTACAAATTCTTTTAAATATTTAGCAAAAGTCTGTACGCTGGTTTTAAGTAGCGACATGGAATAGAGGGGTAGTTCTGGAATTACCACTTTATAACCATGCTTCGGAAAATACTCTGTAACCCCATCAAAGTTACTTAAACCGCCCATAAGTCCGTGTAAAATAACTATCGGGGTTCCTTCTCCTTGCTCCAGGTACGTAAACTTTCCCTCTTGCCTTAAATTATTCTTCATTGATTGGCTTTGCGGTTAGCAATCGCAAATATAGCGATTTCATTACAAGTATAATCATTTTTGAGAAATAGCAAAGCCATTTAAGAAATGCATTTCTGCCTCAAAAATTAAATTTTTTAACACTAAAAGCACAATAAAAACCAAGCCTCTGAAACCTAAACAAATAGCGCTATTTGATAGTCTTTCAGCTAAATACAGTGGAGAAACTTATCAACAAAGTGGTAAAAAGTGGTAAAATGTGGTAAAATTTTCAATATATTTGACTCTATAAAGTATAGAAGTGGTAAACCTCATAGGAACATACGAATGTAAAGCAGATGCCAAGGGCCGGTTAATGGTCCCTTCGGCGTTGAAAAAGCAGCTTGCGCCTATGTTGCAGGATGGTTTTGTGCTAAAACGTTCGGTTTTTCAGCCTTGTTTGGAGTTGTATCCAATGCAGGAATGGAATGTTTTAATGCAGAAAATTAACGGGCTAAACCGCTTCAAAAAGAAGAATAACGATTTTATTAGAAAATTTCAGGCTGGTGTGAAGATGGTGGAAGTAGATTCAAATGGAAGACTTTTAATTCCAAAAGATCTTGTGGCTTTTGCCGGGATTAGCAAAGAGATCGTGCTTTCTTCAGCAGTAAATATTATAGAGATCTGGGATAAAGATAAATACGAAAACACCATTGATGAAACTTCAGACGATTTTGCTGAATTGGCTGAAGAAGTAATGGGAAACGATGATTTAGATGCAATATCATAATCCGGTTTTATTAAAAGAGTCAGTAGACGGCCTTAATATTAAGGAAGATAGCGTGTATGTGGATGTTACGTTTGGTGGAGGTGGTCATAGCCGGGAGATTCTAAACAGGCTCGGGCCTAAAGGAAAACTTTTTGCGTTCGATCAGGATAAGGATGCGCTGGAAAATAAAATTGAAGATCCGCGATTTATACTTATTCACGAAAACTTCAGATTTATTAAAAGGTTTTTGAGGTTTTATGGAATAAAAAAAGTTGATGGAATTTTAGGTGATTTTGGAGTTTCCTCTCATCAGTTTAATGAAGCTGAAAGAGGTTTTTCTACGCGTTTTGATGCGCGCCTTGATATGAGAATGAACCAGGGAAGCAATTTAAGTGCTTTTGAGGTAATCAATGAATATACTGAAGAACAGCTTAAAATGCTTTTCTATGATTATGCCGATTTAAAAAATGCGCCAAAGCTGGCAAATTTGATTGTTGAAGCAAGAAAAGAAAAAGCTATAGAAAGCAGCGAACAATTAAACGATTTGCTGAAGCCGCATCTTTTTAAAGGAAAAGAAAATAAAATTCTGGCGCAGATTTATCAGGCTATAAGAATAGAAGTAAACCAGGAGATTGAAGCTTTAAAGGAATTTTTAAAGCAAACCGAAGAGCTGGTGGTAAAAAATGGGAGAATTAGTCTTATTTCTTATCATTCCCTGGAAGATAGATTGGTGAAACGATATATAAGAAGTGGCTTGTTTGAAGGTGAGCCCGAAAAAGATTTCTACGGAAATATTTCAGTTCCCTTCAAGAAAGTTGGCGGACTTATAGTGCCTTCAGCAGAAGAAATTAAAGAGAATAACAGGGCAAGAAGTGCTAAGCTAAGAGTAGCTAAGAAATTATAGTTTTTTGAAACTTTATGAAAAAGGGTTTTTACAACATACTACGGGCTAATTTTCTTATTAGCAGGGATGCGGTAAACAACTGGCGCTTTATAGTTTTTTGTACGCTGCTCGCTATTATTATGATTGCGAGTTCGCACAGTGCAGAAAGGAAGGTGCATAAAATTGCAAAACTTCATACAGAAGTAAGAGAATTAAAAAGTGAGTTTGTAGATCGCCGTTCAGCGCTTATGCGTATTAAAATGGAATCTACAATTACGCAAAAAATGAAAGATAGAGGGATTCTTCCTTCCGAGAATCCTCCGTATAAAATAAAAGTGAATATAAAGGAGTAAATGGCTACATCTGAAAAAGGCATATTGAATAGATTATACGTGGTTGCGGCCTGTATGTTCATTTTCGCTGTGGGGGTGGGCGTGAAGCTGCTGGATATTCAGTTTGTAGAAGGAGACCATTACCGCAACCTAGCAGAAGAGCGCACGGTAAGAAGTTTTAAAATTCCCGCCAGTCGTGGAAATCTTTATGATGCCAAAGGCAATCTTTTAGCGACTTCAGTTCCTAAATACGATATACGGTTTGATGCGGTTACCGTTTCAGATAAAAATTTTCAGGAAAATATAGTGCCACTTTCCAATAGCTTAACCGAGATGTTCGGGAAATCTGCTGCTTACTGGTCTCAATATTTAAGACAGGCAAGAGCTAACGGCCAGCGTTATTTACCTATTGCAAAAAATCTTGGTTATTCAGAATATATGAAAGTGAAAAGCTTTCCTATGTTTAATTTGGGGACTTACCGAGGTGGAATGATTGTAGAGCAAAGAACAGTTCGGGAGCACCCACTTGGTAAAATGGGAGAGCGTACGGTTGGTTACGAGCGCCAGGACGAAAACGGATATTTCACCCGTGTGGGTCTTGAAGGTGCTTTTAGTTCTTATTTAAGAGGAACCGATGGCCGTAGATTAAAACAAAAAATTGCCAAAGGCCAGTGGAAACCTATAAGTGATAATAATGAAGTAGAGCCAAAAGATGGTTATGATGTGATCTCTACTATAGATGTGAATATTCAAGATATTGCGCACCACGCTTTACTGAAGCAACTTGAATATTTTGAAGCAGATCACGGTACTGTAGTGGTTATGGAAACCAAAACCGGTGAGATCAAGGCAATGTCTAATCTTGGCCGGACTGAAACAGGGACTTATTTTGAAAAAAGAAATTATGCGGTTTACGAGTCGCACGAACCGGGCTCCACATTTAAGCTAATGGCCATGACCGCCGCTTTAGAAGATGGTGTGATAGATACCAGTTCGGTTATAGATACCGAAAATGGTGTGGTGCGATATTATGGAAGACCGGTAAGAGATTCGCGTCACGGTGGCTATGGAAAGATATCTGCGGCCAAGGCATTTGAGGTTTCTTCAAATACAGCATTCACTAAAATTATTACTGAAGGTTATAAAGACAATCCGGCTAAATTTGTAGATAAGTTATACGATATGGGCCTAAATAGTAAAATTGGCCTGGATATAAAAGGAGAAGGATCGCCTAGAATTCCTCACCCTAAAGATAAAAACTGGAATGGTTTAAGCCTGCCCTGGATGGCCTTTGGCTATGGAGTTTCCATTACACCTTTACAAACTCTGAACTTTTACAATGCTATTGCCAATAATGGTGAAATGGTAAAGCCGCGTTTTATTAAAGAGGTAAAAGAGTGGGATAAAAGTATTTTAAAGGTTGAACGTGAGGTCATGAATCCTAGCATTTGTTCTCCCGAAACTGCTAAAAAACTTCAAAAAATGATGCAGCAAACTGTAGAAAAAGGTACAGCTGCAAATATTTATACGCCAAACTTTTCTATGGCCGGAAAAACAGGAACCTGCCAGGTAGAATACTGGATTGAACCGGGAAGATATATCTCTTCTTTCGCAGGGTATTTTCCAGCTGAAGATCCAAAATATTCGTGTATTGTGATTATTCATAAGCCGAAAAGGAGTAAAGGATATTATGGAAATATCGTTGCAGCACCGGTTTTTAAACAAATCGCCCAAAAGATTTATACCGATACCCCGGTAATGGATACCCTGCCTTCCCTCGATATTCAGAATGATAAAGTGACAGACGATTTTGATGCATATTTCGCGAAAATTGATAACGAAAAAATCGTAATGCCAGATGTGACCGGGATGCCGGCTATGGATGCTGTTTCGCTTTTAGAAAACCTGGGCTTAAAAGTCAATTTCAAAGGTACCGGAAAAGTTAACGGACAATCAATTTCGGCAGGGCAGAAAATAAAAACTAATCAACAAGTAAATTTAAATATAGGTTGAGAGTCTTAAAAGACATATTATATAAAGTACAAATCGATGCCGTGGTTGGAAATACTTCGGTAACTATAAACAAGCTTCAGTTTGATTCAAGAAAGGTTGAATTAAACGATGCTTTTGTAGCTATTCGTGGTAGCCTCTCAGATGGGCATAACTTCATAGAACAGGCTATAAATCAGGGCGCACTCGCGGTTATTTGCGAAGAATTTCCGAAGGAAATCGTAAATGGAATAACCTATATAAAAGTAGGAAATGCACAGCAGGCTTTAGCTTTTATGGCTGCAAATTATTACGATAATCCTTCAGAAAAATTAAAACTTATAGGAGTTACCGGCACCAATGGTAAAACCACGATTGCTACACTTTTATATAATTTATTTACCAAAGCTGGTTTTAAAGTTGGTTTACTTTCCACAGTGAAAGTAATGGTTGCTGAAAATTCTTATGATGCAGTGAGAACCACTCCAGATTCTATTACCATCAATAAGTATTTAAAGCA